>JAUWDF010000073.1 GCA_030608925.1 Candidatus Bathyarchaeota archaeon
GTAAGATTTGTTTCAGTGACCAGTGTAGAGGTCCTTGTTGGTAGTCCATAACGATTGATTCTAACAGTGTAATCACCGACATGAGGTTGGTTAAGGGGGATTTTTCGAATTATTCGCTGACTGAGGAAACGATTGAAGAGATAGGATTGATAAGCTTGAAGAAAGAGACGGTTTAATTGCCTTGGTAGCTTTCTGAGGGCTCCAACATCATCTCCTGGATTCTTTGCCAAGTGGCTAAGCACCAGTCGTTCGTATAGCAGGCTTTGGGGAAAATAATCCAGTGCTTCCGTGAAATTTGCATTTTCCAATAGTTTCTGCCTGGCGTTTCTCGAGTCAGGATGCTCATGGGGACTAGGTTTGGCTAGGAATAGTTGAATAGCTTCTTTTAAACCACTCCTAGCCAACGCTTTGCCTACTAAATGAGTTACTGGGCGAGTTGTTCCAAAGCGTTGGTGTCCATAGTAGTTTGGGACTCCTCCCAAAATGCGAAGATCATCAATTGTTTGATTAGTCCTTTTCTCAATAATCGAACTACCGAGTTCAACTCTCCTTATCATCAAATTGAACATGTTGCCAAAGTGCATGGTGGGGAAAAACATGTTTTCCGAATAGCGAATGGGAGAAATCTCGATTCCTCTTATTTTAGTGCGTTCAAGTTTTTGCCATCTTATGTTTTCAATGCTTATATGCTGAGAGGTCAGAGCTTTCTTATCTTTCAACCCCATTATTTGTATGCGCTTTAGGCTGATGCCTAGTTGCCTTGCAATTTTTCTAACTGCCAGTAATGTGTCCCAGTTGCGTTTGATAAGTATGCAGAGTAGATATCGTCCTTCTCCAGGCACGCGTGGAGGGATTTTCGGTCTTAGTGATGCCTGGGATCCGTCGACAAGCATCTCTTTTACAGTAAAATCTTCTGGTTTCTGTTTTATTACTCCGCCAATGCCGGCACCTTTTGTGCCGAAAGTTTCGATACCCAACTGCTTCTCAATTAATGGAACTCTCAAAGGATGCCCTGCTTACAGGAGTTGAAGCTTCCCTGTTATTTTGTCGATTTTTCGGGCTAGGGCGGGTCCTACGCCTAGACAGGTAATAGTGGCGGGTGGTATCTGGGTCAAACCGCGATCCCTAATTAGGCTGTGGGGAAGTCTCATTTGTCTGGCTTCTGTTTCCAGGTCCAGTAGTTCAGGGAGGGTCTTCACCTTCAATACAACCTTGCACTGTCCTTCCTTCCACCATTTTTCCCACAATTCAAAATTTCTCTTTCTAGCTTCTTCGGCTGCAGAAACTGATGCGTGGGCAACTTGTGTCGCAAGTTTGCCCTTGCCCATCTTAAGATCGGTTCGCACTACAATTGCCTGTTTGAGCTCAAACTCTGGTTCCGGCATTTAGGATACAGCCCAATTTAGTTGTGTTTATCGTTGACACATTTATAAGGTGTATCTAAAATACGTGTGTTAATGCCATGTAGAGCCCCATGGCTATAACCCTTGGGTGTTTAATCAAGCGAATTAACGAACTACCTTGGAAGTCTATGTCCTTCGCTCCTTTCAAGCTTTCATCTAGTTTAAGCTGGCTGGACATTGAGATTAATTGGTCGATTTTTCTATCTGAAAAACTGTTGAGAAACTTCCTCAGGTGTTTCATCATTGTCATATCGAACCCCATTTTTTTCTTCCATAATCGTTCATATAAAAGAAGATGTTGTGCATCAGGGTTCTTTTCTTGGATTGCTAATCCAGCTACTTTGCCAGCGATTTTAGCAGCGGTTAGTCCCATGATAATTCCTCCACCGGTGGTTGGTTTAACATGTGATGCAGCGTCTCCTACAATCAACATTCCTTTGTGGACGGTTTGGGAAATCGGTCCACCTAAGGAAATAGGATGATAGACGACTTGAGTTATGTGACTACCTTTGAGTCTCTGGCGGGCTATTGGGTTGTGGCTGATAAATTTCCGTAAACATTTCAGAGGATGACCTCTTTCGGTTCCCAGACCAATTTTAGCAGTACCATCTTTGCGGGGTACTATCCATGCATAGAGTCCAGGGGCAAACCTCCGTGTGAGAAACACTTCGACTGAGTCGATTTCAGAATCGTTTATTCGGTCAACTTCTGCTTCGATCCCGTTGACAGTCATCTGGCTATTGAGTGAAGGTAAATTTGCGCGTTTTAGAAGGGTGGAAGATACACCTTCAGCGTTAATGACTAATTTGGATCTAAGCTTTTCTGTCGTTTTTGATGTTTTGACTTCAACTCCTATTACAGCGTTCCTTTTGACTAGTAGAGAGGTTACTCGACGGTTGTATAGGATTTTGACACCTACTTCTACTGCTTTGTCGCGGAGATATTGGTCAAACAGGGTTCTATTGACTACACATGTTACGGGGGTTGAAAACCGAACAGGAAATTCGTAATTTGATGGGGAATAGAATATAGCTGATTTTATCTCGTTCTCAAAGATTTTTTTCGGTAGCTTAAGTTCTAGCTGTTTTAAGCCTGCTAGGCTAATGTGTCCTGTACAGTGGGGAGGAGTCCCTGATTCTGTGTGTTCTTCACATATACAGACTTCAGCGCCTAGCTTCGCAGCCTGTAATGCTGAGAAGGATCCAGTTGGACCAGCGCCAACGACCACTGTATCGGAGTTCACTAAAATCACATTTGCGTTTTCAACCTTCACATCTTTAGTTATTTACGTTTTTATCTTTAGAACTAAAAGTGAGGTTAAAGTAGCTAAAAAAAGGGGGGAAAAGGGGTTTTTTATATTTTCCTCTTGCTTAGTGCTTTTCGGAAGGCTCCACATTTGGGGCAGTCAAAAAGCCCAATCTCAAGCTCTAGCCTTTTGCCAGTTCTGTCTGGTCGCCCTGCCATCTTCCAAGTCTTGCGAGGCTTTTGGATTTCCTGTCCACACTTAGGACATTTTCTCATACTCATACTCATCATCATTTGCATCATACATATTTATATGAATAAATAATTTTCCATTAAGAATGAAGTTTGGGTTTAAAATTGAATCCCCATAGCATTTGGTGAGGACCCGAGAGGATTAAAACGCAATGTTGTCAAGGAAAAAAGTGTTGCAAATGATAAAATTCGGCAAAGGCATACTAGGTATTGAAGACATTAATTTCATGGTGAAGTATATCGGAGAAACACCTAAAATTGGAAAACGAGCTGAAATATTCATCTGGTCAGGTAATCAGGTAGAGATGATGCTTTATCCCCAAGCGAGTTATTTTAGCGTAAATCATGAGCTCTGCCATGCAAAATTGTACATGATGGGAATCCCTTTGACAAATACTGTGAAAGACCTGGAGCTTTTTCCTCGGAAAAAGGATTACGTGAAGATGGTAATGATTGTTGAATGGTATGTCAATGAATTACAAAATCAATTCTTCCAAGAATATTATACTATTGATAAAGCAGGTACTCCACGTCCGCCTCCATTTCTGAATTTACCAGAACTCCCCCGAGAGAAATTCAGCAACAAACAAATTAAACACTTGTCTAGAATTGCCAAGAAACATGGTGACCCTTAGGCTCAACCTATCTTCGCCAAAAAAGCAACGTCACAAGGCTTCTAGCTATTATAGATGCTCCGAAGACAGCTATTATTCCACCGATGAAAGGGAACCAAAAACTTGGTGATTCAGAAAGAAGAAGATTAAACATATAGGCTGCTCCAAACCAAATAACTATGTTTGAAATGGTTTCAGCTACTTTGCTCACATGGGACCTATCGTAGAACCTCAGGGCAAGTACAAAGAACTGAAACAAACCAAAAATAATGCAAAACCTCATTACCGTTTCATAAACTATGGGGTGATGGGTTTTGGGAGCGGGAAATAACACATTAGGTATCACTTTCTGCATTTTGATGTCGTTGAAAAAATCCGATACTTCTATGCTATAGTTGGGTACGATTATGAAGAATAATGCGAAAAGCAGTATGAAGAAACCAAAGGATAGAAGCCCGAACCATTTCTCCTCTCTATGACGGGGCATCTAAATTGTCTCCTAATTCATATTGTAAAGTGTCGTGTCCTTAAAAGATTGACTACTAGAAAAACCACATGTTCTGCAAGCCTCTTTCACTCAGCAAACCTATAACACCCAAACACCCGTATTCACGCCAATTATAGCCCGACACCTCGGGCTATTGGAAGCTGCGGGCTGAATGTCTCGGCCGAAGCCTCGGCACGTACACCCCAGCTCCATCAACCCCATCTTCTATGGGGGCCCTCGTCCCTACAATGAACTTGTTACCAAGCACATGTTAGTAGAGAATGGTCGCCTATTTTCAGGAAAGGCTTCGAGCTTAGATGCTTTCAGCTCTTATCCATGGCGGCTTAGCTGCCCGGCGTATGCCCTGTCGGACAACCGGTTAACCATAGGCCACAACGTCCCGTTCCTCTCGTACTAGGGACCCTTTCCCTTCAGGCGGCCAACACTCCCAACAGATAAAGTCTGACCTGTCTCACGACGGTCTAAACCCAGCTCACGTTCCCTTTTAATAGGCGAGCAGCCTCACCCTTGGCCCCTTATGCAGGGCCAGGATAGGAAGAGCCGACATCGAGGTACCAAGCCGCGGGGTCGATGGGGACTCTCGCCCGCGACAAGCCTGTTACCCCCGGGGTAATTTTTCTGTCGCCTCTAGCCCCCATCAATGAGGACATAGAGGATCGCTAAGCCCGGCTTTCGCCTCTGAATCCCTTACTGTGGAGGATTCAGTCAGACCGGCTTTTGCCTTTGCACTCTACAGCGGGTTTCTGTCCCGCCTGAGCCGATCTTTGGGCCCCCTTGATATCTTTTTAAGGGGGTGCCGCCCCAGCCGAACTGCCCACCTGCAATTGTCCCAACGCATTCGCGCCGGTAAGAGACATGGTTGCGGAAGGTCGGTGTTCCATTGTTGCCTACTCCAGTCCCCGGAGGAACTGGGATTAGCGGCTCCCGACTACGCTCTGCAAACACAACCAAATCACAGCCACAGGCTGCAGTAAAACTCCACGGGGTCTTCTTTTCCCGCTGGGAGTCAGTGGACTGTTCGTCCACTTTACGTGGGTTCACCGAGTACCAAGCGGGGACAGTGGGGTTCTCGTTGATCCATTCATGCGCGTCGGAACTTACCCGACAAGGCATTTGGCTACCTTAAGAGAGTCAGAGTTACTCCCGTCGTTTGCAGGCCCTTAGCCCGGTTGGACCCAGGTTTTA
>JAUWDF010000244.1 GCA_030608925.1 Candidatus Bathyarchaeota archaeon
TTTGATTTTGGTGACATGTTGTTTACTTGCACAATATTTGAACTAGCAATTGCCACTGCGTACGCAATACTAGACCATGATGATCCAGTAATAGCTGCAGCTGCAATGATTAAGGGGTATCACTCAGTATTTCCACTAACAGAACTAGAAATGAAGGTTCTATTTCCAGCTATATGTGCAAGATTACTATCTAGTGTTTGTGTATCAGCATACCAGCAGTTACTGGAACCAGAGAATGAATACTTGGCGATAACTGAAGCTCCAGCGTGGCGGACTCTCAGCAGACTTAGAAAAATGCATCCTAAACACGTTTGGTACATCTTCAGAGATGCGTGTGGATTTCCGCCAAACCCAGAAAATCCGAGAATAGTGAAATGGATAATCGATAATGAAAGTCGCTTTGGCAATGTTCTGACTAAAGGCATAGAAGAATACAAGTCCGTAGTAATTGACCTAAGTGTCGGTAGTCTAGATTTCGAGTATCCTGAGGATGTCGTGGTTTTTGAAAGATTCTCTAGAATAATACAGAATAAGAAGGACGACCACAAGGCAGAGATTGCTTTTGGTCGATACAATGAAAGTCGTCTTATCTACACCGGTGACCAATATTCAGAGAATGAAGGTCTCGTACAGAATTCAAGAGTAACCCATCTTGGCATTGATATCTTTTCACCACCTAAAACTCCCATTTTCGCACCTCTAGATGGTATCGTTCATTCACTGAAAAACAATGACATTCCATTAGATAATGGACCAACTATTATCCTTGAACATAACCCCACTTCAGATACTAAGTTCTATACACTCTATGGACATCTAAGTCTGGACTCAATTAATGGACTAATAATTGGACAGAAAATAAGTAAAGGAGATGAAATTGCGCGCATAGGGGATTACCCTAAGAATGGTGGATGGCCTCCACATTTACATTTTCAAATAATCACAGATATGTTGGACATGGAGGGGAATTACAATGGAGCTTGTTGGGTAAATCAACGTGATGTTTGGCGAAGCATTTGTCCTGATCCAAATCTGATTCTAAAGATTCCAGAAGACAAGTTTCCAGACCCTCTCCTAACTAAACAAGAGATATTGCAGACTAGACAGGAGTATATTGGACCAAATCTGAGTGTTTCCTATAAAGAGCCATTGAAGATTGTAAGAGGATACATGCAGTACTTGTATGATGAAGATGGAAAAAGATACCTTGACGCAGTGAATAATGTTCCCCACGTCGGTCATTCAAATCCAACTGTGGTTAAAGCTATACAGAAACAAGCAGCTGCCCTTTATACAAATACTAGATACTTGCATGATAACCTTGTTAGGTATGCGGAAAAACTTATTGAAAAAATGCCAGAACCACTTAGTGTCTGTTATTTCGTGAATAGTGGGAGTGAAGCAAACGAACTTGCATTGAGATTAGCTAGAACACATACTCAGCGAGATGGAATTATCATTGTGGATGATGCGTATCATGGAAACACCGATACCTTAGTCGATCTTAGTCCATACAAACATAAAGGACCCGGAGGACGTGAACCACCCATACATGTAGTTTCAGTTTTCAAAGCAGATCCATTCAGAGGGAAGTTTGGTTCTGATGACTCCAAGGCTGGAGAAAAATATGCTTCTTATATCAAAGATTTTGCGATACCAAGGTTGGAAGAAAGCGGTTATCCTGTAGCTGCATTCATTTGCGAACCCATTATGAGTTGTGCAGGACAAATCGTATTTCCAAAGGGATACCTAAAGAAAGCCTATGAGCACGTAAGAAATGCGGGAGGCGTGTGCATAGCAGATGAAGTGCAGATCGGATTCGGTAGAGTTGGAAGTCATTTCTGGGGGTTTGAAACACAAGGAGCCATACCGGATATTGTAACTATGGGTAAACCAATAGGAAACGGACATCCATTAGCAGCTGTTGTTACAACCCCAGAGATAGCAAAATCATTCGACAATGGAATGGAATTCTTCAGCACTACGGGTGGAAACACTGTTTCATGTGCAGTTGGACTAGCTGTTCTTAATGAGATCGAATCAAAGAACTTGCAGGAGAATGCATTCTCTGTTGGAAAATATATGAAAGAAAAACTGCTCGATCTGAAAAAGAAATACCCTCTCATTGGAGATGTAAGAGGTCTTGGACTGTTTCTTGGTGTTGAACTAGTAAAAGACCAGGAAGAATTGTTTGAACCAGCAGCAGAAGAAGCAACATATATTGTCAATAGGATGAAAGAACTTGGAGTATTAATCAGTGTGGATGGTTATCTTCGTAACGTCCTCAAGATCAAACCCCCAATCATATTATCTAATGAGGATGTAGACTATTTTATTGAACGTCTGGAAATCGTTCTTAACGAAGATTTTCCGAGTGGTATCAAAGAATAAGACGTAGTACCAAGTCAATAGCTGAAATCCAAGAATTTGCAGGATGCAATGGATACAGTTACAGGCAAGCTCCGTGCGATTAGATAAGGGGTTGTTGACATCATCACGCCTTCAAGACGCTTTCAAAGGTGACATACAAACCATCATACAATTGTAGGTCCAGAATGAAG
>JAUWDF010000132.1 GCA_030608925.1 Candidatus Bathyarchaeota archaeon
CCTGATTTCCGATGTTGTCTGAAATGTTGGTTTCTAATCCGCATTCATTGAAAAGACGTTTTATGTCTTCAGACACTCTGTTTTTCTCTATTATTGTCATTCCTTTCCAGAAACGAATTTTTCCAGGTTCAATAAATTCAGAGGCCATCATAGTAATTCCTCGTAAAACCTTGATCCTATTTCCAACCAATGCTTTCACGATTTTCTCGTTTCCTAACCCATTCTGTAAAATTAAGAGTAGACTATCATTTTTCAGTTTGACTTTAACATTATTTATCGCACGAGTTGTATCATGAGCTTTCGTGGTTAATAGTATAAGAGAGTTCGAAGGAATCTCGTCGATTCTGACACTGGCGCTTAAAATAAATTCCTGATCCAAGTCACCTGTGAGTCTCAATCCACGGTCGTGAATAGCCTCCACGTGGGACTTACTTCCAACCAGGGTTACTTTCCTCTTTTGGGATAAGAAAGCACCATACACACTTCCAATAGCTCCTGCGCCTAGAACAAAAATTCTGCTAAACTCCATAGTCCTATCAATTCCGCTAATTAGCTTCCTTTGCCATTCGAGTTAGTCTTTTATTTATAATTTCAACGCATTTTTTCAGGTTTTTTGTGTTATCAAACTCTTTCCAGATGCGTTCAAGTTCGAGATCACTTTTCCCTTCCAAGTCTTTAATGTTTTCAGTGAGTGTGGGCAAAGCCCTCACAATGTTATCTACAATTGTGATTGAAGCTTTCTGAGATGTTCTCGAGAGCGGGTTTAAATCAACTGCTATAGTTTTCTTACCCATTTTTGACAGAGCCTCAGTTCGGTCTCCATCTTCCAGTGGAATGACAACAACATCAGCAGTATACATGCCACGTGAATCGACGCAACACCTTTCACTTCCGAGTTCTGGAATTCTAGCATCAGCTTCTCTGCTGACTCCTAGAACATTGCTTGCTCCAGCCTTTTCCAACCGATCTTTTATCTTAATTTCCCTCTCAGTGCTTCGATAGAAAAGATTGACCTCAATTTTTGCCTTGGCACTTTTAGAGATTCTCACAATTTCGTCTGCGACCAAGGCAGCTGTGTTGCCATTTACAGATATTACTGGGTTCTCTGCCGTTAGTAGCATTGCAGCTGCAGTCCTTATGGCTTGACTTGCAGGTGGAATCGTCCTTTCGCCTAGGAGGTAGTCGAATGCTTCACCTCTCCCATGGGCAATCAACCCAGCACTGGCAACTAAACCCTTTTCGAAGCCTTCCTCTAGTTTTTCTCGAATTCTTAATGATTCAGCTCGTGGATGGTCTTTTGGGATGTTAATCCTCAATGAGTTTTGCTCCTTCAAAATTGATTTTGCTCACGATTATGTTTTCCATTGGTCCATATTTCTTGAAAACCCTAACGATTTTTTCAAGATCGCTTTTTTTCAAGATTGTAAAGATACCTTTGCCAAATATTGGCATGCTGCATACGATTGTGGATGCATCTGTTTCTTTTAGCACTTTGCGGATTCTTCTGGGGATTATTCCTGTCCGCTCAGCAAACTCCCTAGAAGAGGTCAGAAAACTCTCCAAATCAGGCTTGGATAAAATTCTAGTTAAGAGTTTACGGCCCCACTTGTTAATAAGGCAGCGGAGCTTCTGTGAGCTCAAAGCCTTTTTGGTGGATAGGCACCCAAGGCTTAATGAGACAAACAAATGGTCGTTACTTATGGGGATTTTCTCGATTTTTCCTATTCCTGGTGCTCCAGGTTTAGTGCGTATTTCCAACCCTCCAGAAGTTTCCGCACTCACAGTGCCGAGTCCTGTTTTGCAGAGAACTTCGGCAATATGTGCCTTCTGCGCGGACTCAACTCGGTTCAGTCCTAAATCTAGAGCTTCATTTAAGGCTAAAGCTAGACTCAGGGCACCAGCACCACTTGCACCAAATCCTTCTCCTATCGGTACTTGAAACATGTGCTCAATCTTCAGATTCACTCTCGCATTGGTCTCAGTCAGAAACAGCCCTGCAACTGTTTCTGAGACCTCCGCCAAAGATGATCTTGTCCTATTTACCCAAATCTCCATTCTATTCTTAGAAGATTTCTCAAGCGTTACCTTAGTGTATACTCCTTGATTTATGCAAACTCCTGCGCCTCTAGAACCCTTCTTTCTGAGATCATCTGTTGCATCACAAATCTCGAATATTCCGGTGACATGTGCAGGAGCGAATGCTTTGGCAGCTTTCATTGGGTCTGACCTTTATGATCGTATGAAAAAGGTGTGAAAAATAAGAATTCTGTTTATTCTCTCTATACTTGATTGGAGAGATTCAATCCTGTGAGAAACAAAAAGTTTAAGGGTTGTTTAATTGATGTCATTCAGATGTTCAGATTATAAGGTGTTGCATGTTTGAGTGAAAAAAGTGTAACTCCACTGGAGCAGAAAAAAGCCAAAATCCTCATGAAACTAAGGAATTACAAAATCCTGAAAAAGAAAGAGTTCAAGAATGCTACTGGATTCGTGGCTAAGACCCCACAAGGCAAAACCCTCGTATACTGCATTCCATCAGAGGGCACAGTTGGAGTTGCGTACATCAATCAACTTGCCAAAACATTGGAAGAGGAAAAATTAGAGAGTGCAGTTGTAGTAATAGTTGGACGTTACACACAAGCTGCACGCAAGAAAGCTCTAGTCCATGGAATAGAACTCATACCGAAGATATTTCCATCATTCAACATTTTTGATCATGAGATGGTGCCAAAACATGAAATTCTGCCACCAAACGAACGACAAGAGTTGCTGGAAAAATACCACGTCAAACCTTATCAGCTTCCAAATATTAAGACTACTGACCCAGCTGTAATAGCTATAGGGGCCAAAGCGGGTGACGTAGTAAAAATCAGTCGTAACAGTCAGACAGCAGGAGAGTATAATGCCTACCGGTATGTAGTTCAAGGGTAGACAGCTGTACCTCTAGACTATGGAAAAGACTACATAACAGCTTTGTCCGAAATGTATATCAACTGAGATTCAGATTAACGTCCCAATGCGATGAGAGCTTGGGAATGAATTTCGGTGACTGTGAAAGGGATTGTTTTCGACCTTGATGGAACTCTAGCTGACTTTAACCTTAAATACAAAACTGTAAGAGCCGAAGTCAGGAAATTTCTGATAAATCAAGGAATACCAAGCTCAATACTCTCTTTAAAAGAAAAGACTTTTCAAATGCTTAGAAAGACCCAAGCATACATGCAGAATAATGGGAAAGGAGAACATTTCTCTGCAGTTAAGAAACAAGTTCTTTCAATTGCTGAGAAACATGAGTTAGAAGCTGCTCGTGAAACATATCTCCTTCCAGGTACCGTTGAGACACTTAGGACTTTAAGACAGATGGATCTGAAGCTAGGTATCTTCACGATAAATGGGAAAAAATCGACAGATTATATACTGAACCATTTCCGCGTGGGACAATTCTTTGACGCAATCGTTACACGTGAATCTGTTGTGAATGTAAAACCGGATCCCTCACACCTCAACACTGTGTTAGAAATGCTACAGATTAATGCTGATGAAGCAATTGTTGTTGGCGATAGTATAGAAGATATGAAAAGCGCTAGAGCCATAAAGGCAATTTCAGTGGGTTTAGCTTCAAGCACAGAGGATGCCAAAAAACTGCAAAAAATGGGAGCGAAATATTCAGCTAAGTCAATCACTGAATTACCAGATTTAGTGCTTTCACTGGATCCTTCCAAGAAAAGGATCCGAAAATCCTAACCTGCCCGCGATTGATC
>JAUWDF010000213.1 GCA_030608925.1 Candidatus Bathyarchaeota archaeon
CAACGTAACCCAGTTTCTTCATGAAGACCAAAAGCAGCGTCATTACTTGTTTCTGGTAGAGAAATAATTAGATCAGCTTCTCTGACAATGTCTGGATTCTCTCTCCCCAGATTTCTGCCAAACTCCTCCCTTACCTCATAAACATATTTTCCATTAAGCCTGGAATCTGGACGAGCAAAATATGCAAATTCAAAAGCACACAGAGCCTTTCTTCTCGTTGGTAAGAGTTGTTCTCTTTCGAAACCTTCCTTTGTAGCAAAAACTAATTCTCCGGGCTCTAGTTCAAAACGGTAACTGAAACCATTTATGTCAAGACCTACAGTTTCTGATGAAAAGGAGAAGATATTTCCATCAGAATTAGTCCCACTACAAAGAGGTCGTAACCCATAAAGGTCTTTGAAAGCGAATAACTCACCTGTCTTAGTTAAGCCAGTTACTGAGAAAGCTCCTTCTACCTCCTCCATGCAGTTTCGAACAGCTGACGGTAAGTCATTACTCATGTTGAGATCAGAAGCCATCTTGTGGCAAAGCAATTCAGCATCACATTCGTAGGAGAATTCAGGAGAAGCTTTGCAGAGTTCTTTTCTCATCTGGATTGTATTTACAATGTTGCCATTGAAAGAAATCGCAATCTTTGTCCTGTCAGTTTCCACATTGACGGGTTGAGTGCCTTTGACCAGAGCTTCCTCATCTTGATGTCCGGAAGTAGTGTATCGAACATTCGCTATACCTACATAACCAGGTAGGAGGGATTGCCATTTAGACAGTTCCTTTTCCTTTATCTTGGGTATGAGGTCAAGACTGCGATGAATATTAAAACTTCCATCATAAGTTAAAAAGCCATAGGATTGATGCCCTCTATGGTTTTGACTTCGCATACCCCAATAAATATAAGGAAAAATAGATTTTCCATTGAAATCTATTGTGCTGAATACTCCGCACTCTGTTCCGACAGTATCGTCCATGTTGTGACCTACGTGAAGCAGGTATTTATCAATTTTGCACACTATTGCTCACAAGAATTTACAGCAAGATGTAAAATGATTGTCCATAGATTGTCTTGGAATGAACTTTCTACGCGCGTGGACTGAATTTAATGATACTAAAAGGATTGTTAGTGAACATTTTGGAAGTATATTAAGGGGTGTGCAAAAATGCTGAGGGGAATTGGGTAGTCTTTCATCAAGACTTTATCATTGTTAAGATCATCTTAAATTTCTTCACTGCTTTGAGAGCATGAGGTTGATTAGCTGGCATAATGACCGTCTCACCTTCTTCTAGGGTAAGAGTTTTCCCCGAGATAGTTATCTCTGCTTTTCCGTCATAAAGATAAACTAATGCATCAAAGGGTGTTGTATGCTCGCTCAATCCTTGACTTTCATCAAAAGCAAACAAGGTTACGATCCCTGCTTTTTTGTTTATTAGTGTTCTACTGACAATAGCTCCTTCCTGGTAGGATACTAGATCTACTAACCTTGAAATTTTGGCTAATGGTTCTCGATTATTATCCACTTTTATCCACCTTGAATATTCACGTATAATCGTCTACATAAGGTTGATGAGCTAAAAGTTCTTTCCAACACAATGAACTCTTACATTATAGGTTGGGCAATCTCTCGTTGCTGTTAGATGAAGCAAAAACTAAAGTAGCTGAGTTTTCTTACAGAGATTTGGTGCTTGAAATGACTGGCTCGCCTGCACGGCAGATTGTGGTATATTTTATTGTATATCTTGCTGTTTTACTTGCAGTTCTGTATTTCATTAACATAGATATTGGAACAGCTATAGCACCGATAACATTCTTTTTTGCTTGGATGGTTGTGTCAATATTTCTCCATAAGCGAGTTGTTAAATCTCATGAACGGGCGATAACTCGTACTCAAACAGATAACCCGTAACACTCAATTTTTTGAATTAAACACTTTTAGGCGATCTACCTAAACTAATAAATCACCAAAAATTAGGTATGTATTGTCTTGGTCTGAATGTTACTTCTAGTGAATGCACTAATTTCTCCACTTCTAACATTCTAATTTCAGGGATGGCAACTGCAGTGACATCCACAGCGAATCCCGCATCTCGTGTAGATTCTATGAATTTCAATGTATTCTCGAAAGCGTTTTCGAATACAGGGTGGCATACTTTGTTGTACAGGGTTTTATCTGGAGCATTTAAACTCACACTGAACTTTTCGACACCTGCATTTTTAAGTTCCATAAGTAGGTTTCGAGTTGGATGTATGAGGAAGCCATGCCCGTTTGTGTTTACGCGTATTTGCTGAGGGCTTCTTTTCCTTAGCCAACCACCGATTTCTAATAGAGTATCAAGATTCATAAAAGGTTCTCCGAAACCACAAAAAACGATTTCCTCCCAAGACCTTTTACTTAGGGCTGCCTTCAGCTCCGTCTTAACTTTACATGATGTTGGGTCTTCGAGTAATTTCAAGTTGAATCCTCTTATGCTCGACCTGAATTTGCGAAAGCAGAAGACGCAGTTGTTTGTGCAACGATTTGTGATGTTAAGATATAATTTTCTGTTCAACCAATATACTGTGCTCGGAGTTTTGATGTTAACATCACCTATCAAAAGCTTCTTTCAATTTAACACGCATATAATTGAGCTGTTCTCTTAGCATATCTCGGTATCCGCATCCGTGGAAATCAGCTGTTTGGATTTTCAAAAATCGTCAGCCTAAGAACGATAAATGAGAGAATAGTAACGGTAATTGCCAGCAGGTAAAGCCCTGACCCCGATGCAATACCTATAGAAGAGACGATCCAAAGAGTTGCTGCTGTAGT
>JAUWDF010000214.1 GCA_030608925.1 Candidatus Bathyarchaeota archaeon
AAATCCGATTGGTCAAACCTCTTAGCTCTATTTAGAGCCTTAGAGGCGACTTCACTTCTTAAGTTTTCGTCTGTAACCAAAATATCAATGATATCTGCAGCCTCTTCAGGAGAAGTATATGAAAATCCGTATTCGTTTTGCTGGGCGTCAAGTATGTCCAACCACGGTCCACCTGAGCGATGTACTACAGGAACGCATCCAGAGGCCATTCCCTCAACAACGGAAATGCCAAAGTGATCATAGGGCATGACGTGAAGGTAGATTTTGGCTTGTGAAAGCGTTTCCTGAAAAACATTGAAAGGAACATTGGTGAGTAACTTCACACGATTCTCAACATGCAATGTCCGTATCAGATCTTGTATTTTTTCCAAAGTAGGTAAGGAATACTCGTCAGCCTTACCCATTATAATGAATTTAGCGAACTTGCTGTGTTTTGCTATGTAAGGAATCTGATCAATATGTCTTTTAGGTGTAAAACTCGAGGTAGTCACAACGGTGCAACCACTTTTTTTACTTCTGAAGCATCGTGACTTAAAATCTGCTACTTCAACAGGCGGGTAGATAACTAAGGGTTCACGGTGAAGAACTTTCACAATAATATTCCGCATGAACTTTGAATTGGTGAGTAATTTTCCCGACGGTATTCTGTCTAAACAAGACAATATAATACCATACAGTGGTGCAGAAGCACGCCATATCGAATTGCTGAAAAAAGCAGGAACTTGGGAAAATTCCACTGCCGCTCTTAAGGGAAAATGCACATACGTTATATCCGCAACGGAATTTACAATATCCCCAAAAGTATTAATCAGGAGATTATACTTTTTTCTGGACTTGTTCGATAAAAGCTGATAAATATGAGCTGTGAAATATGCACAAGCAGCTAGTGTATTCGGTAGATTTTTTGAAAATCTCTGTCTCGTTAGATAACTTTCATTGTCTGGCTGTGTTACTTTGCCGAAACTTCGTTCAACGATGGACCAATCAGTTTTCTCAACTGTTATTAAAGTAACTTCGTGCCTTGCCTTTCTTAGAGCTTCAATGGCGCTTATGCACAGTCTTTCAGCTCCTCCTGGAATGTTTAAGCTATGGTGGATTATGGCGATTTTCATCGTATTCCCTTCTAATTTTGTAACTAAATATATAATATAAGTTCGTAACCCCAAAAAGTCCGAACTCAGATTCACTAAGAATCGATTTGTACTACATCAATATAGTCTAAGTATACGTTTGTTTGGTTTGTGATGTTGACTGCTCTAATCTCAAAATCAATTAAAGGGTAATCAAGACTGATATTAATTACTTTGTTGAACCATTTGGAATTACTCGAGTAGTCACTATGAAGAATATTCTTGGAAATGAGAATGGTCTGTCCCTGATTGAAACAAACTTCAATAGTGAAAATTTCACCGGACGAGATTTTTAAGGAATCCACTTTAAGTCTAAGAGTTATGTTGTAGGTGCCAGGTGGAAGAATACTTCGCGGACCGTACCAAAACATGGGGGAAATCGTAGAGTTTCCATAGAAGTGCATGACTGACCTACTGGTTGAGCTGGGATCTTCAATGATTTCTCCACTATATAGGATAAAGTTACTGTGAGTAAATGTCGCTCTATATGGGGAGAGTATTAGTACATCACCTTCGTAGTTCTTCTTAAAAAGGATTATTCGATCAGCAGAAGCAAAAACTTTGAACTGCTGGTTCTCTTGCATCAAAGAGAAAACTAATCTGCTTGAGGCTGGGTCCGAATTAAAATCTACAAGGATGTATTCCACTCTATTTAGAATTTCTCCTGTGAAGTTAAGAAACTGGGAAGCTTTTCCGATCCATATTTGATGTATAATAGGTATAGCATAGGCATTGATTCTATTGGATACATGAGGGAAAATGTTGCTCTGAGTTAATACAGAAGAATTTTGTGGAATATATGCTAGGATTTGATGTAAACGTACTTCATGATCAGTAAGGGTTCTCAAACCCTGCTCAGGGTACACAATACCTACAACAGGGCTCAAAGGTGATACGATTACAAAGGTTGTCAAACTACAAAGAAAGATGATTACTAAATCCTTTTTCAGATCTCTCAGATTCGCCTTTTTTCGTAAGCTGAAAACAGCTGCAATGAAAATAAATGTTATTACATATGCCGGATATTGATTAAAAATGGAATAGTATGCAACATAATTCGAAAAAAGCGAAAGTGTGAACCATGGAATTGTTGGTATAAGCTGTTTTATGCTTGAGAATGGTTTTAGGGCTAGTGGACCAAAAAGGACAAGCAAATAGCCAATCTTTGCGAGGAAATCATAACTGAGTGCAGTTACTGCTCTAGTAGGGAATAAGAGGATGTATGAGGGAATCAACAGCGGATCTTGGACACCAAGAATGCTCCAATTTGCAGCTGCTTTGAACTCGAAAAGAAGATCCGGATTAATTGGGAAAAAGGTGTCGCGTACCCAGAGCGTCATCAGAAACCACAGTGTAGCCAGCACAATTGTAACAGTTGGGACCAAAAAGTAAGCACATTTGAAATCTCTGTTTCTAAGAATGGATAGCAGTCTTTCTTTACTTCTTATAAAGCCATAAATCCCTATAAACATAACAATCATGGAAGCATGTTCTTCAACCATCAGTGAGGAAAGGGTAAACAGAAAATATGCTTTCCAGCTCTTCTTCTCGAAGAAATACATCGTGCAGAAGAGAAAGAGAGGAAGGAACGCTTGTACATGAAAATCAAACCAATTTATTCCTTGAAGTGGAGGGTATAACAGATAAACAAAAACAAAAACAAGA
>JAUWDF010000206.1 GCA_030608925.1 Candidatus Bathyarchaeota archaeon
TAAGCGTCACTCTATTGGTTTACCGTTTGCCTTCAGCCCCTTGATTTTAATGTTTGTAGTTTATAGCGTGTCCTTGCTTGTTAAATTTGGTCTATCTGGTATTGAGTTTCTGGATGACTGGAGTGAGTTCGGAATTGTGTATTTCATAGTAGCATTTGTTGGTTATATCATAGGATTTCTATGGAAAATCATAAGACTTCTTTGGAGACCCCTTCCAACGGAGGATGAACTTTATCAGAAAAAAGGGGAAGGTGCGGGTGATATCTCCAGAGTATGAGCAAGAAGCAAGATACTCGAATTCTTGACATTTTACTTATACTTTTTGTGCGCGCGCAGTAAAAAATGAGATTCCGCTTACTCTACTATGAGAATTATAAAGCTACTTGAATTCTCTAAAATTCGAACGTATATATACAGAATTCCATTAATCCCCGTATTTTATTAACTTGAATTTTAATAAACACAAAACAGATCCTTGATGGTCCTAAATCTAAGAGATGCGAGAAGCAGCATATTCTTAATCCTTTGCATAATGGGGATTTTTGCGATTCTGAGTTCGACGATGTCAAAAAACCCTGTGTTGAAGCCCTTTGCAACCAGTCTTCAAACGCCTGGCGGTTTTTGGATGGGTTTCGTTGCCTCAGCTTCGACAATTCCGGGAATACTAGTAAGCCTACCAGCTGCTTCCGTTTCAGACATTATCGGTAGAAGAAAGGTTTTGCTAATATCTGCCGCAGTCTTTGCTTCTGCTCCCTTTCTTTATCTCCTCATATCAATGTGGTGGCAACTAATCATCGTTCGATTCTATCATGGTTTTGCTACAGCAATCTTTGTCCCAGTAACTGAAGCATCAATTGCTGAGCTATACCCAACCAAATGCGGAGAACGCATATCTCTCTTCTCTTCAGCTACAGCTGTAGGAAGAGGTGTAGCACCTTTTTTAGGTGGTTACATACTCTTCATAACAGACTATAGTTACAATACGCTTTACTTAGCTGTTGGAATAGCAGGTGTCACTGCTTTCTTGACGACTATGCTATTTCTAGCGGAGAGGAAACGTACCAGAGCTCAATTTAGCCGATCGGAGAAAACTGTCGATAGCATACTCCAAGGTTGGAAGACCATAGCAGGAAATCCAAGTATACTGGCAGCAAGCTTCATCCAAGCAATTCAATACTATGCCTTTGGTGCAGTAGAATATTTCTTAGTGGGCTATCTAAAGGATGTTGTCCAGTTGGATCCCTTCCAGATTGGCATTGTTATGGGAAGTCAGATTGTTGCTGTCATTCTCGCTAAACCAATTATGGGACGACTATCAGATCTAGTTGGAAGGCGAACACCAATTATTACTGGTTCAATTACAGGTGGGTTGTTCTTGTTCGCAATTCCATTCACAACCCAGTTCACCTTTCTGCTTCTTCTATCCATAGGATATGGACTGGGCTTTGCTATGGCAACTTCCTCGACCTCAGCCCTAGTCAGCGAACTCGCTCCTAAGAACCTCACGGGAACAGCTATTGGCTTTCTGTGCATGACAATGGATGTTGGTCAGACGATAGGCCCTCTGATCATAGGAATCGTGGTTGCTACAAATTTCGGATACCAAGGCGCATTTCCTACACTAACTGTGTCACTATTGATCTCTGCCCTGATATTTGCCATTCTCACATTTGCGAAATCTAAGTGACGCCCTATTGGCTATTTGAAGTTATCTTGGTCGGTTGAATATTCGTTTCTAGGTTACCGCAGATAAATAACTGCTAACTATCCTGTTTAACACTCCTACAACTAAGATTCCTATGCGAGCACAAATCCTATCTACAAGTGAAGGTAGAAACTAGAATCGCTGCTTCAAAAAGTGTGGCTAATACATACTTCAGAGAGCTCATAGACAACCAAAGACTTCCCATGTGTACTGAAGGCAGATATTTCTAAACAAGAGTTAGGTCACATGTCATCTATTAGAATACTTTGATATTTGATTTTTCCCACGTGAACGATTAATCCTTCTTTATAGTCTCTAAATATTCCTCTATTAGTTTGGAGGGAGATTCTACGAACTTTTTATCTACACCATGTATAGATTTTTTTATTCTTTTTTCTTCAACAATAAGTACATAAACAACAGTCACTAATGGAACTGGAATAAGAGACACAATTCCATAAGCCACTAGAAAATATAGTTGCACAAGCATATACAGAGCATATGACATTGGAAACCAGAACCAAAAGGATACGAGAGCTTCACGAACCAATTCTAGACTACTCAATTTGATTGCCACTCCTTAGTTCTTATACGATGGCTTGGATTAATCAATTGCATTCTCACATTTAACATTTGACATTTTCATGAGCCTAACACATGATTTCCTCTTACGCGGAAAGTTTTTTCAATTTTTACTATCTAAGATGCTTTGGGGACTATTTTGGATAGTGTCGAAGAGTTTAAGCGTTATCGTGATCGTCTAAACAATCGTATAGTTTCTGGAGGAAACCTTAGAATCAAGCAGTTCTTTGCTTGGATAGTCGGGCATTTGAAAAGGGTGTCTTAGAAGTTAAGATAAAAGAGTTGATGGGTCTAGTCGCTTCAACTGTTTACTGTTGTAATGATTGCATCACCTATCATGTTATTCGATGTGTTGAAGAAGGTGTTACTGATAAGGAGTTTTTTAAGGCGTTTAACAAAGCCTTGGTAGTTGGGGGATCTATAACGATTCCTCATGTGCGTCGAGCTGTAGATGTCTTGGATCAATGTAGAGAAACAACGCGAGCACGCTGAAAAACCTTCAGTTTATGTAGGAATTTACATATTTCTATAGATTAACTACCACTACACAAGACTTATTAGATAGCTGACATACGAACAAACCTCTAC
>JAUWDF010000142.1 GCA_030608925.1 Candidatus Bathyarchaeota archaeon
CCGATCTGCTTGATCAAGGTTCCTAAGCTTGTGAAAGTACTCATGTAGTCTTGGGTCATTTTCAAAGCAACTTCGTCCTGCATTCCACTGTCCTTTAGTTCCTTATAGAAGGCTCCTGCTGCTTTACCCATGGAGCGTCCAGCTTCTTCGCTGAAGACACTTGATAATATGTTTTTAATGAGAGATGGGACCTCAGACGATACTACACTTAGGATTTCCTTAATCTGTTCTGGGTCGTCATGTCTGCTTCTTTCTCGGTCTCTATCCTTTTTTTCGCTCATTTGTTATGTACCTCTTCTTCTATCAAGCCAAATTGAAGTGCCTTACTATTTTAAAGGCTTCGGCTTTTTTGGATTCCACCTTCAGCATGGTTTGTGCACATTCGCGTTCAGCTGCTCTGTTGGGTTTTGGTGATTTTATGGTTTCATTCATGATTGGATTGGGTGTTTGAGACAGTGTTTTCTTTATCCCGAACAACTTTCCGTTAACTACTTTCATTTTTCACTCACCTCTAAATGTATAGAAAGGGTGGGCACAATAGTTTAGTATGTTGGGAAGAAGTGGTCAGGCATGTGGTCACTATTCAATAAGTTCGTATTTCTTGCCAAAGCCTTCTATTTGTCTGACTACTCCATCTTTCTCCAACTGTTGAATACGCGTTCTGATTATCCGCCTAGAGGCTGTACCTCGCATGGCTTGAACTTGACGAGTTATAGCGGAAATGTTTAGAGGGCCTTTTACGGCAAGAGCCTGTATTATGCACCGACTCATTACGTCTCTCGAAACTTCCGGTCTCTTGATGAAGCGTTCTGCTGTTTTTAATCGCGCTGCGATCTTTAGAGGTTCTCCATAGAGACCTAAACCAACTTTAGTAAGTCGTAGAGATGGGATTAGTCCTTCATACTCGGGCTTCTCAACAATCAGGTTTTCAAGCATGTCTAATCGTTTTATTATCAGGTCTAGCTTTTCACTTAGCTTTTCGATGCTTCCGAGCGGTTTTCCCTGAGAGTTTTCCTTGTTTTCAGTCATCTTGTAGGCTCTTCCAACGAAAAATGCCTGTTCTCTGTTTAAATGGTTATACCTCTAGCTTTTTCATGCCCTGTTCTGGAATCACTCATCTTTTGTCTCATTGCTGCTTTTTTTTCAGTGATCTATTAGCTTCCGCAATAGCTGTAAGTCCTATTATATCTCCTTTTGCCACATCCATAGGAAGTGCAAATACAATTGTATTGCTTTGATCATAGCTGATGTCTTCGAGACTTGACAAAGTACGTAAGTACAACGCTCGGTTGCTCATTTGGCTCACAGCCTGCTCCAGATTTTCAGCAGCTGTCAGCTCTCCCTCACTCTTTATGATCACAGCTCGCTTTTCCCGTTCAGCTTCAGCTTGTCTTGCTATCACCCTTTTCATCTCTTGAGGTAGCTCCACGTTCTGTAAGTTCACTGAAATTATGTCTACACCCCACTCTTTTGTTTCTCTCTCCACGATCTCCCCAATTCTGTCCGCTACTTCGTCTCGTCTAGCTAACAAAGCGTCTAGTTCCACATTTCCTACAACATCACGCATGGTTGTCTGAGAATACTTCATAACACTGTTCCATACATTCTGAATATTGACCAAGCTATCCTTTGTATTCACCACTTTCATGAAAACTACCGCGTCGATGCTAACACTGATGTTGTCTTTGGTCATTGCCTCTTGCCTTGCGACATCTAACGTGATTATTCGTCTGTCTTGCTTCAAGAAGGTCTCTGCTAGAGGCCACTTGAAGAAGAAGCCTGAGCCAACTAACCGCTGAAACTTTCCTAACCGGAGCACAATCGCCTCTTCCCACTCTTTGTTAACAGCCACACAACTGGGCAAGAACCCGAAACTCACCACGGAAATGAGTCCAGTTAGAGCAGCGAAGATGTTAGGAAAAATCAGAACAGTTACCACCAAGAAAATGACGCCTAATATCAAGAAAAATGCAAATGGCGTAGGAGAACCGGAATATCCTTCACTCATTGTCTCGACTCCTGAGCTTTCAGTTTCACTCATACTAATAATCACCTCCCTTTCACGAAGTGATTATTCTATGAATCGTTTTATTTCACTTTTTCCCCGAGCCACAGTACAACCGAAGTTTGAAGTTTGCTTGATTAAAGATACTTAGGATTGGAAGTTGATGCACTCCTTTCTTATGCTAGAAAAAGCAAACCTAAGGACCAGATGAAAATGATTCCCTAGAATAAATAACATGAATTCTATTATGGGTTTGACAATGTTCTCTTCCTTTGCATCTCGCGCGCACGTACTAATGGAAATTTTTGATTATTCCAAGATTACTTATATTCAGCCCCTCACTCACCTTCTGTAAACGCAAACGGAAAGGAATTTCGATGAGAAGATCAAACTACAATGTTCCCATTGAAAAAATTGACAATTACTCCTGGCGCATACCTAAGAGTTATAAAGCTGGTATGCGTGTTCCCGGACAGGTTTTTTCAGACGAAGGGCTTCTTGAGAAGATGAAATCTGACAGAACTCTGGAACAATGCGCCAACGTTGCACATTTACCTGGTATTTACAAATACGCTATAACTCTGCCAGATGGTCATTCAGGCTATGGTTTTCCAATAGGGGGAGTTGCTGCAACTGACTATAATGAGGGAGTAGTCAGTCCCGGCGGTGTTGGATATGATATAAACTGCGGTGTAAGATTGTTAGTCACCAATGTTGAGGAAAAAGATGTTCGCCCAAAATTAGCGGAACTGATTGAGAGAATCTTTAACAAAGTTCCATGTGGTCTTGGTAGTCGTAGAAAGGATCACCGAATGTCTATCAACGAGCTTGACGAGGCAGTTGAAGGTGGTGTTCCATGGATAGTGGAGAAAGGCATAGGATGGAGAGAAGATATAGAGCACTGTGAAGAAAAGGGGCGAATGGAAACTGCGAATTCTGAGAAAGTGTCGTACACTGCAAAAAAGAGAGGAACAAACCAAGTTGGCACTCTAGGATCAGGAAATCATTTCTTGGAGGTTCAAAAAGTGGATAAAATCTTCAATCCAGATGTAGCTAAAACCTTTGGGATCAACAAGATAGGCCAGGTGACTGCTATGATCCATTGTGGTTCGAGGGGATATGGTCATCAAATATGTTCTGACTACCTTCGAATGATGGAAGGTGCTGTTCATCGATACAAGATCAACTTACCAGATCGAGAACTCGCATGCGCCCCAGGAGGATCAAAGGAAGCAGAAGCATATTTCCAAGCTATGTCCTGCGCAGTCAACTACGCCTTCATCAATCGCCAATCCATCACTCATTGGGTGAGACAGAGTTTTGAACAAGTTTTCAAACAACCAGCGGAAACCTTAGGCTTACAACTTGTATACGATGTGGCACATAACATCGCAAAGATCGAAGAACATAGGATTAATGGTAAACGTGAAAAGGTTTGGATTCATCGGAAAGGCGCTACAAGAGCCTTTCCGCCTAACAACCCCGCGGTCCCCCTTGACTACCGTGAAGTTGGCCAACCAGTAATTATACCTGGAAGTATGGGTTCAAGCTCGTGGATTCTTGTAGGCACTGAAAAAGCTATGGAACTATCATTTGGT
>JAUWDF010000091.1 GCA_030608925.1 Candidatus Bathyarchaeota archaeon
AGCTATTTCTGCTCGTTTCTGCCTGAATATGTCAGGGAGAAGGCAATGGTCAAGGGTCGAGACTGGAAGGTTTTTGCTAACTATGCGAGTATGCAGGAGAAAAAGTTTGATTGGGTTGCTGCTATAGAATTCTATGAAAAAGCTTCAGCCGCTGCACTCAAAGGACATCTTAATTTCGAGGTGGCGGAAATATGCGAGCAAATTGGCTTCTGCTATAGTCGTGCAGCTCTTCAAGCTGGAAATGTACGAGAATTTAAGAGCCGCATGCTTCAGGCTTTAAACGGATACAAGGAAGCCACTAAACTTTTCGAGAAAATTGCAGGTCTTGAAAAACAGGCGAAGATTTGTCACTGTAAAGCTATCACAGCTTATGTTAATTCTTGTCTTACGTCAGATTATTCCTCCCGGAAAAGATTACTGGATGAGTGTTGGAACTTAGAAAAGGACGCCTTAGGAATCTACATGAAAGTAGATGACCAAGTCAGCTTAGGAAGAACGTACAACGATCTGAACAAGTATCTTGTCGATCGGCTGACTCTTGAATGGAATAAAGAAACACGGCAGAAAATTTTGAGAGAAGCGCTAAGTTATGGAGATAAAGCAATCGACATATTTTGCAGGTTGGAGGAGGAGTCCGAGCTTATAAAAGCCTACTACACAACAGCATTTCACTACACCACTGCTGCGAAGGGTTTAGAGCTCGATGAAAAGAGCAAATATAAGAAAACAGCTTTAGACTACTCACGAAAGGCTGTGGAGCTCTCCGAGAGAATTGGAGATCCCTTTCTCTTTGGCATGTCAAACATCCATCTAGGATCTGCCATTGCTGATTTTACTGACAAACCAGATGGAGCAGAAAAACATTTTGCCGAAGCTTTACGGTGCGGCCTACAAACAGGGGATAATTTTTTGGTGGGACGGGCATCCTACCTACTAGCTTTTTTGATGGCTTGGAAAATCGTGGCAGAGGAAGACCCGGAGAAAATAAGAGAAACATCTAAAAAATGTGACAAATATGCTAGAGACGCTATACACTGCTTCAAAATTATTTCCTCCGATCGAGAGATCGCGTCTAGCTACTATTGGCACGCTGAAAACAATATTTTTCTAGCCAGATTCGAAGCCAGTTGGAAGAGGAAACGTCTCTTCCTTAAAAAATCTGTAGAAGCTGGAAAAAAGGGTCTAAAACACGCACAACGCTCCGGTTCCATAGATGCTACATGGTTCATCCTTCATCCCCTCAGCAAGTCGCTGTTTCTACTGTCAACCTTAGAGACAAACATGGACAAGAAAACGCGGCTTCTGAAAACAGCGTTGAAGTATAGAGAAGAAAACATAAAAACTCTAAAACAGGCCATGCCCTACTTCTTTTGGAACCACGGCGTGTATCATAATTACCTGGCTCTAACGCAAGCCGAACTGGCGGAAACGAAGCGAGATGACAGACAAAAAGTGGCGCTTCTCAAGGATGCAATTGCGAGTGGGGAAAACTGCATAAAATTCTGCTCGCGGTCAAGCAGCTTAGGTCGTGGACAATACGCTACACTCGGAAAATATTACTTTGACTATGGAGGAATTCTCAATCAACTTTACATGCTAACTGGTACTCCCAACCTTCTAGACAAGTTATTAGAGGTCTTCAGTGGAGCTGTCGAGACCTACGATAAGGTTGACTTATCCAGTCGTGTCGCTGAAGGCTACTGGCAATTGGCTGAAGTCCACATCAAGCTTCGAAACTATGAGAAAGCTGCGGAAAGCTTTGACTTAGCAAGTAAGACCTATACTAAAACGTCTGAGAAGATTCCTTCACTCACAGACTTCTATCAAGATCATGCCTATTACATGAAAGCCTGGAGCGAGATAGAAAAAGCAAGGCACTATCATGCAAAACAGCAGTATGATGATGCAAAGAAACATTATGAGATAGCAGCTAGTATGCACAAGTCTACCAAGTCTTGGAGGTATCTTGTCGCAAACTATCTCGCGTGGGCTCAGGTGGAGCATGGCGAAAACCTAAGCCGCAAAGAACAACCTGAAGAAGCTATAGATATCTTCCAAAAAGCTGCTACGCTCTTCATAAACGCAAAGAACTCCATAATGACCCAGTTGGGCAGAATTGAAACCAAAGAAGAGAAGCAAATGGCTACTGAACTAGTCAAAGCTTCAGTTACTCGACGGGAATATTGCCTTGCTAGAATCGCTTTGGAGGAGGGAAAAATCCTCGACAGACAAGGTGACCACGCTGGGAGCTCCATAAAATATGTTGCAGCTGCAGGAAAATTTCAAAAAGCAATCAATACAATGAAATATGAATGGGATCGTCAAGAGTTAGAACCCATAGTTTGTCTTTGCAAGGCTTGGGAAATGATGGCAAGAGCGGAAGCCGAAGCCTCACCCCACCTGTACTTGCAGGCGTCTCAACTTTTTGACGATGCTAAGAAACTTAGCTTCAACGAAAAAACCAAATTGCTAGTTATGGGTCACAGCTCCTTCTGCAAGGCATTAGAAACTGGGAGAAAATTTGAGGTAACAAGAGAAATCAAACTCCACATAGCTGCAACCAAGCACCTGGAAGGCGCAGCAAACTATTATGTTAGAGCAGGATTTATGACTGCCTCAGAGTATGTCAAAGCCACTCAACGTCTTTACGACGCTCACTTGTATGCCCACAAAGCCAAAACAGAAATTGACCCAAGAAAGAAAGCCCAATATTACCACATGTCTGAAAAACTCCTACAGGCTTCGGCAGCCTCTTATTCGAGAGCGAAAAAACCTGAAAAGAGCCAAGATGTACAGAGGTTTTTGGAGAGTGTTAGGGAAGAGCGGGAACTTGCATTGTCATTAACCGAGGTTATTCATCCTTCAACCATCACGTCGACCACAACTTCTTTCGCTACACCAACACCAACCTTCGAGAAGGCAGTAGGTCTTGAAAGATTTGAAGGCGCGAATGTCCACGTTGATCTGGTTCTCAGCGCAGAAGAAACCATAGTTGGAGAAGACTTTAAAATGCAAATTAACGTAGCAAACGTTGGAAAAGAACCTGTTCTACTAACCAATGTGGAGGATATCTTTCCTGAGGGTTTCGAGCTAGTTGCAAAACCTGATTACGGCCACCGTGAAGACATGGATCTGAACTTAGAGAGAAAACGACTTGATCCCCTAAAGACAGAACAAATGAACCTTGTCCTAAGGTCCTTTAATAAAGGTAAACACAAGATTCAAGCTCGGATCAACTGTACAGATGAAACGGGGCATACATTTTTCTGTACACCAGGACCAGTAGATCTGCAGATTTCGGAAATTATGCTTCCAGACCGGATTACTACTGGTTTCAGAAGTCTGGATACTCTGCTGTTTGGGGGAATACCTGAGAACTACGCAGTCGTATTAACCTCCCTCTCCTGTGATGAAAAAGACACGTTGATCAAGAGTTTTCTTGAATGTGGAGCAAAGGAGCAGCAAATCACTATTCTAGTCACGGTTGGTGCGCGGGGAATAAAGGCTCTATCGAAAATGCGCCAAGCCAACCTTTACATTTTCATCTGTAATCCTATGGCGGATTCTATAATAGATGGTCAACCAAATATATTCAAACTAAATGGAGTGAAAAATCTCACCGACATTAGCATCGCGATGACCTCCACTTTTCGCAGACTAGACGAATCCCTGAGAGGACCAAGGAGAGCGTGCATTGAAATAATCTCAGATGTTTTACTGCAGCATGGAGCGGTTCAAACTAGGAGATGGCTTAATGCACTAATTCCTGAATTAAAATCAAGAGGTTTCATAACTTTGGCAGTGATGAACCCCCACATGCATCATCAACAGGAAGTCCAAGCCATTCTAGATCTCTTTGATGGAGAGATAAATATCACAGAGAAGGAAGCAAAAGAAGGAGGAGGAAAATTCCTGAAAATAAATAAAATGTACAATAAAAAGTACCTGGAGGTCGAGTTACCGCTTAGACGGAACGCGCGCGCAACCTAGAAAAGCGTTTCACATTCTTTTTTCTTTACAGGATACTCAATGTATAATTCTTGGCATCTTTGTGAAATAAGTTATTTTTTTACGTCTTTCTTCGGTAAAATTCTTTTCATTTAGCGAAAGCTCTTAAGCTCAAGTGCTAATTGCATAAGGGGAGATAAGTTTTATGACCAATCATGGATTTGGTGGGGCAAAACTTCTAAGCAGCAGAAGTAGTATGGCTACCAAAGTAAAAATTGCAAAATGCATTTCAAACGTGCCAGAGGTAACTTGGGCTCATGTAGTTCATCAAGGCTCCTATTATGATTCGCGTTATGAAAAAGCGAAATTGCTCTCTAAACCTGAGGTTGAGTCCCGCTATGACCTCATTCTTGAGATGGAACGTAAGTGCAATCTAGATGCAATCGCAGAGTGTGCGCACGCGCATGGACATAAAATCCGCATCGAGCGCATCACTGTAAAAGACCAGAGCTGGCATAAAGGAGAACCAGGGAAGCATCCGTAGACTATAGACTAACTTCTCATCCGTCCTTATTTCCTTCCCTTTTTTTGAAGTTAGGTACCCGAGCAAGACGATATTTCACTTTTGCATGTATACACAAGCCATAAAACTACGGCTCAAAGACTAGAT
>JAUWDF010000182.1 GCA_030608925.1 Candidatus Bathyarchaeota archaeon
CATTTCGGTAGGGCACCATACTTCACAATCGTGGAGTTAGACGAAAACAGAAGTGTTGTTAGTCAAAAAACAGTGCCAAACACCGGTGAACATTTCGAAGACACTGAACACCCACCATCATGCATCGGTCCAAGCAGGATCTTGCAGTTTAAACCCGATGTTCTCATCACATACGGGTTGGGTCCCCGTGCATTGAACATCTTTCAAAGCGCAAACGTTGCTGTGCTGAAGGCTAATGCAAACACAGCTGGAGAAGTAGTATCTGCGTACACTGACAATAAGCTTGAAGAGTTAACTGAAGGATGCCAGCACTCATACCTCCATTAGAGAATGCAAAGCGTCCAACTCATTCTCTAGAGGAATAAAGTTGAAGCTGACGAAATCAGAGTTTGAGCTACTGACAGATGTTGGATATTCAGTGAAAGTTATCGAGCTCTACATGGGGAGAGTAAACGTTGGCGTCATCGAGAACCCAGACGTCAATTTAGCTTACACTGGTCAATGTGGAGACACGATTCAACTCCACTTGAAAATCAGTAACAATACTATGATTGAAGACGCCAAATTCCAATACATAGGCTGTCCAGCAGCAGCTTCATCTGGCTCTGCATTGACCAAAATTGTAAAGGGTAAGACCCTTGAAGAGGCAAAGAAAATAACTGATCAAGATATTTTACACGAGTTAAAGGGGCTACCAAAGGTAAAGCTTCACTGTACAAAACTTGCTGTCACAACACTGAAAAAAACTATCAGAAAGTATGAGAATGGAAGAGAGAAATCATCCTACCTGGAATAGGTTTAGCTGCATAACCCATTATCGAGAACGATTTAATTTATGCAATAATTTCTGTTAACTTCTAAATGCGTTTTATGAAATCCATGCTTGCGCGCGCGCAGACTTGTGTGTGCTTATCGTAAGTAATATATTTACTGTCCTTAACTCTTCCTAAGACTTACTAGAGGTTATAAGTTGACAAGCGTTTGGCTTTATAGTTTGACCAGTGTAGTTTTCGTAAGTTTCATCTCTCTAATAGGTGTCTTAACCTTTGGACTTAAAGAAGATAGTTCAAAGAAGATACTGCTGTATCTAGTAAGTTTTTCCGCGGGAGGACTCTTCGGAGACACCTTTATCCACTTGATACCTGAAGCTGTAAGTGAAAGTGGTTTCGGAACACATGTTTCCGTTTACATCTTATTGGGCATCATTATCTCCTTCATAATAGAGAAACTACTTCAGTGGAGACATTGCCACATTCCAACCTCAGAGGAACATCCCCATTCCTTCGCTTACATGAATCTCGTTGGAGATGGCGTTCATAATTTTATAGATGGTTTGATAATTGGAGGAAGCTACTTAGTTAACATACAAATAGGAATAGCTACAACACTCGCGGTAACATTACATGAGATTCCTCAAGAGATTGGAGACTTTGGAGTACTGGTTTATGGAGGATTCAGTAAGTCCAGAGCAATCCTTTTTAATCTCGCAACTGCTCTCACAGCCATAATTGGTACTTTAGTAGCTCTGAGCCTCGGTGTTTTTGCTCAAAATTTTACTCCGTTTATCATACCCTTCGCTGCGGGTAACTTCATTTACATAGCAGGATCAGATCTAATCCCAGAGCTTCGCAAAGAAGAACCTAGATTAGTGAAATCAATATTACAATTAGTTGCTTTTGTTCTTGGAATTCTGATGCTCTTCTCCCTAGTCTTCTTAGAGTAAATGCTTTTTCTCACATTTCTGAAAGCCACTAAAGGCATGTGTTATTCTACACAGATTCGCGTACATGTAGTATATTCCAGTGTTCTTTGCATGCACCTTTCTTAGAGGTCTCTTTGTTGCTTAATCCTGAGGTTGCAAAGTTTAAAAGATAGCTTCTTAGCTTTCTTCAACAGTGAAGACAGATGGCTTCAACACCCCAATGTGCTAAATGTCCAGTTTTTTATTGCGAGTCAACAGCTTTTGAAAAGCTTAACATATCAACCCTACCGGAGAATTGTCCCATTAGAACGAGTTCAGATGTTTATAAGCAATCCGTTATTGAGTACAAGGAAGACCCTGTTAGGAGACTTTACGTTCCAGCTACTATAGCTGAGAAAGAAGCTTATCAACGCATTAGAGGAGCTTTGATGGCGGTTAGACCTCGCATCAAAGAGCTCATTGAGTTCGCAAAGCTTCTTAACGTGGGGAAAATAGGGATAGCTTTCTGTGCTGGACTGAGAGATGAGGCACTGAGGATAACCAGATTCCTAGAGAAACAAGAATTCACGGTCGCATCAACTGTTTGCAAGTGTGGAGCAGTAGATAAAACATCGTTAGGTGTTGACAAAAAATACAAAATTGGTAACTCAGAAAGGTTCGAGTCTGCTTGCAATCCCGTTCTACAAGCTAAACTGTTGAATAAAGCGAAAACAGAGATTAATGTCATCGTGGGTTTGTGTATAGGCCATGACATGTTGTTTACGATGAACTCAAATGCTCCAGTGACTACACTTATAGTTAAAGATCGCTTACTGGGACACAATCCAGTAATAGGGTTATACACTTCTTACCATAGGCCAATAATTGAATCCCAAGAAAGAACCTGACACCAACTAGCAAATATCCACCCGCTCATCACCATCACAGTATACGCGCGCTCGCTTGCTCATCGTACAATCCTCAGCAGTGATGTTTCCTTCAATGTTGATGAATGAACGTAGACGGTTAGGAATCATTTCACCCAGTTCGATTCCAATGATTCCTCCCATGCTGTGGGCAACAAGGTGAAATTTATCAAAGCCGATTAGATCGATTGCCCTTTCAATGACCTTCGCTTGTTCTTTCAATAGGTAAGAGAAGTTGCCAGGTTTATCGCTGCCACCAAATCCTATGATATCGCAAAATCTATTTTTTTCTGACTGTTGTGCAATTCTAAAGCCTTTTCGGCATAGTTCGTTCATGGATTTTGATTGCTGCAGCTAAGAATACTATTGCGAATATCAAGAGAACGATAAGGTCTAGCTCAACTGGATAGTAGATCCTGCCCTGCATGGAATTCCTTGCGAGATCAGTGAAATATGTTAACGGGGAAATCGAGGAGAGGATCTTCCCCCAAGCTGGAAGGTCCTCAATGGGAATAAA
>JAUWDF010000202.1 GCA_030608925.1 Candidatus Bathyarchaeota archaeon
ACCTTGAGCATCAAGACCTGCAACTTTGCCATGGTTTTTTTCCCTTATTCTTCCTGCTTCACCTACACGAGTTTCTAGTTCTCTCTTTATTGCTTCAGGATTTGTGTTCTCAACTAATTGTGTAAGGTCCCAAACCATCTCATCTTCAGACATACTCAGACAATCCAACCATTCCCTAATTCTCTCATCACTTTATTAAATTACGCGCAGTCCATTCGTTCTTTACTCAAATTTACAGAGATGCCGTTGAGGAAGCTACAAATACTGCATTATAAAATACTCCTAAACTTGTTAGTATAGAGGAATAATCTTGGAGAGTAGAAAGAGGTCTTGGATGAAGGCTCTCACATGGAGAATTCTTGGTGTCCTAGTTCTTGGAGTAGTAACATGGCTTCTAACTAGAAGTTGGGAAACTACTACGATGATAACGGTGTTGTTCCACGTAACTCAAGTAGTACTCTATTACTTTCATGAGCGACTATGGGATAGAGCTGACTGGGGTCTAAAGAAAAGGGAAGAGCTAACTGAGAAGGAAAAAGAAAAAGTTATGGAAAGACTGAGAAAGCTTGGATATTTAGACTAGAACTGATTGAATGAACAAAAGATGTTGAAGTCCGAATCTTCTCACCCATTAGTAAACTCGCTGTGATTGTTTCTTATGAAGTTCGCTTATAGGTCATTATTTTTCTAAAAAGCAGAGCCCTGTGGTTAGTCTCTCAGGGTTGTCTTTCTTCACAAGTACTGTGTCTTCTATTCGTATGCCACCAAAATCAACAATATATATGCCTGGTTCGTCAGTCACAACATCTCCTGCTTCGAGTACATCTTTACTAGTGGGATTTAGGACAGGTTTTTCGTGTACTTCTAATCCAACGCCATGACCCAGACCATGTGGAAAACTCTTTCCATATCCTTCTTTTTCTATTATGTCTCTTGCAGTAGCATCTACCTTTGATGCCTTGGTGCCTCTTAGCATTTTCCTGAAGGCTGCATCTTGTGCTTTTTCTACTATTGAAAAGAGTCTTTCTTGTCTTGTTGAGGCTCGTCCTACAATAAAGGTTCTACTCATGTCTGCTCGATAATTCTTGTATGTTGCCCCAATATCAACTATGACAAGTTCACCATTTTGGAGTTTCCGTTCACCACATCCTCCGTGAGGGAAGGCAGAATGGGGTCCAGAGGACACTATTGTGTCAAAGGGCACACCATAGGATCCCAGCTTGCGCATTGTGTATTCGATTTCTGCTCCTATCTCACGCTCTCGCAATCCGGGTCTGATGGTTTCATTGGCTGTTTTCATTCCTTCAACTGTCAGTCTTGCGGCTTCTCGAATATTCTTGATTTCACCAGCTTCCTTTGCCCTTCTAAGTCTCCAGACAAATTCGCTTTTTGCCTCTAGCTTGGCAGTTTTTTTGAGAGCCTTCTTGAATTTCTGATGTGCCTGAAAGGTCATAGTGTCAAAGGCAAGTTTTTTTAGCTTTTGTCGTTCAACTTCTTTTGCAGTCTTCTTGAGGGCGTCTTTCCCCCTTTCCACAAGTTCCACCCTGCAGTTGTTTGCAAACGCTCTTGCGCCTTCGTAATTGACACCATAGACGTATAGGATGCTTTCACCATCTTTCGGTATGAGTAGTGTAGTAGCACCTTGGAAATCTGTGAAATACAGCATGTTAGTATCTCCAGTGACCAAATATCCATCAAAGCTCTCTCCTAAGCTCTTTTGCAGAGTCTTGATTCGATTTCTCAATGGAAAACCTCACTTGCCAAGAATATTTGGATAAATCGACTATAACTCTTCTGTATTGTCTTCATCCGCCACTCATCAGGGACATTAGTATAACATGATCTCCTTCCTTGAGTTTAGTTTCAACCCCCTCAAGTTGTCCCATCAGCACACCATTAACGGTGACCACGAAACCATATTTAAGGTCCTTTTGACCTGGCTCAAAAACTTCCTTCTGGAAGGGTGTTCCATAAAGACCTGACAGTTTTCCCAGCAGTTCCTGAAGCGAAGCTCCTTCCCCCAATTGGAAATTATCGAATCGCTTGCTGAGCATATTCTTAATGAATCCTAGATACTCCACTTTTATCTTCATGTAACGCCCCTTGTAAGAACTAATTTAAGGCGACTTTTAAAATCTTCGAAACTGCTGGTAATACGCGTTCAATCCGACAGATGCCGCTTTTCCATTTCTTCAAGCATCGTTCTACACATAGTTATTAATTTCTTTTTTTGCTCCGTGTCCATTTTTACAAAGCATTTCTCTAAAGTGCCAGGCATAATTTTATGTAACACCTCATTAATTTCCTGCCCTGTCATAGAGGCAAAGGACTTGTCCATAATTTCAGGCATTAACGTCAAGAACATCTCCTTAATGTCTTCTGTTGTCATGTTCTGGAACATGTGTTCCATCATCCCACTAATCATCTTCTTCCTATCCTCTGAACTCATGTTTTTCAGTACGTTCTCCATCATAGTTTCCATAAAACTCAAGAAATCACCTCCTGATTCGAAAGCTTCACCTACATTTAATTTTGAAGTATTTAAAAGAAAACGTCAGAAAACATGTAACTAATCCAATTGAAACTAAGAATAATACGCGTGCGTAAAAATTAGTATGAGGGATTTCGTGTTGGTAGCCCGGGAGAGATTCGAACTCTCGTCTGAGGGTCCAAAGCCCTCTATGCTTGTCCACTACACCACCGGGCTTCACAATGCCTATACACCTAACTACGGTAAAAGCCTTAACATCCGCACTCACCTATTGTGAGCACTGGGAAACCCCTTGGGAGTTAACCTTACACCGATAATGATCAAACAAGTAATAACCTTAAATGATTTGCGAGGTAAGAGTCTCGCAGTGGACGCAAACAACTATCTTTACCAATTTCTTTCATTATTTAGAACCAGAAATGGAACGCCTTTAAAGGACTCC
>JAUWDF010000110.1 GCA_030608925.1 Candidatus Bathyarchaeota archaeon
CTTCATAATCCAGAACCTTTATTGCGTCTTCAAGAGTTGTTACGCAAAATGGGCAAGCAGTGGCGATGACTTCGACACCTAACTCTACTGCTTCTTTGACACGATCTACACTGGGCCTTTTATCCGGTAAGGCTTCTTCAGTCCACGTTCTTCCTGCTCCTCCTCCACAGCAAAAGCTGCTTTCTCTGGTTCTTTTCATCTCAGTAAGTTTTTGACTGCTTATAGCATTCAAGATCTGTCTGGGGGGTTCATATATTTCATTGCGCTTACCCAAGAAGCAGGGATCGTGATATGTGATTTTCTTATTGTATGGTGACCTTACTTGGAGTTTTCCTGTTTCGAGAGCTTGTGCAAAGAACTGTGTGTAATGCTGAACATTGAGTTTCTTGTCTGCATAGGGGCTATCATTCTTAAAAGTGTTGAAGCAATGGGGGGAAACCGTAAGAATTTTCTGAGCTTGGAGTTTCTCAAAGGTTGATATGTTATGTTCTGCTAACATAAGAAATATTCCTCTTTCACCAAGTCGCATAATGTGATCTCCGCAACACCACTCTTCTGTTCCAAGTGTGGCATAGTTAGTTCCCATTTTATTCAATATCGAAACCATAGATTTAGCAATGGATTGACTTCTTGGATCATAAGCTGGAGTACAACCCACGAACCATAAAATGTCCGCTTTCTCAACAGCCGGATAAGTGTTGACTGACATTCCACCTGTCCAATCATTTCTCTTATTCGGATGCATTCCCATCGGATTGTGATATTTGACGACACTTGTCAAAACTTCCTTGGCTGTTCTCGGAATGGCACCTGTTTCTACCATTAAGGTTCGTTCGTCTACTATAGAAGATGAACATTCTATTTCCTTTGGACAGAACATGGTACATGAGTTACAGGAAGTGCATAGCCACAGGTTATCTGCCATGGGTTTCAGTCTTTCAGCTTGTCCTTCATCTCTGGTATCGGAGATGAATCTGTAGTTTGTTGTGTAGGTGGATGGTCCAAGAAATTTCTGGTCAATTGCAGCTGGGCAAGCAGAGTAACATATAGAGCACTTGATGCAAAGAGATAAGTCCCAATACTTCTTAAGTTCAGCTGGTTTCTGCTTGAATTCTTGAGGTTTGTTTAATGCTTCGACTGGTTTGATTAGGGTATTCTTTATTTCTTTGTAGTGGTTGAAGAATGGTTGGATGTCAACAATTAGGTCTTTTATGATGGGCATGTTTTGTAATGGTTCAAGGGTTAGCTTGTCAGATTCTAGATGGAGTATTTGAGTGTAGCAGGCTAACATGGGTTTTCCATTTACGATAATTGCACAGCTTCCACAGATACCCATTCTACACGAATGTCTGAAAGCAAGTGTATCATCAAGGTTGTCCTGTATGTACAGCAATCCATCGAGGAGAGTCATTCCTTTGCGAACTGGTACTTTAAAGGTGGAATTATAGTGTTTTTCTTGTGCAGGATTATAGCGTTGGATCTTGAATTCAATGCTCTTTGAGATATCAGTATTCATTTCTCTTGTCTCCTAATAGGCTCTCGCTACTGGAGGCCATTTAGTGATTGTAACAGGAGTGTACTCGAGTCTGGGTCCTTCTGTTGTGTAATAGGCAATAGTGTGCTTCAACCAGTTGTTATCATCGCGTTTGGGGAAATCAAGTCTAGTGTGGGCTCCTCTAGACTCAATTCTAGCAAGAGCTCCAGCGATGGTTGTTTCTGAGAGATCTAAGGTGAACCCAAGCTGCAAGGCTCCGACGAGTCCAGCATTGAACTGCTTTTCTTTGTCTTCCACTTTTATGTTCTCAAACCTTTTCTTGAGATTTTTCAGTTCTTTCAGTGCACTCTCCAGCTGGTTCCCTTTTCTGAAGACCCATACTTTTTCACTCATTATTTGTCGAAGCTCGTCTCGAAGCACGGGGACTCTTTCATCGCCTTCTCTGCCTAGAATATTATCGAAAACTATCTTTTCTTCAACCATAATTCTATCTTTTGGAATTTCTCTGTGATCATGTGAAAGTGCAAACTTAGCTGCCTCTTCCCCAGCAACTGCTCCGAAAACTAAACAGTCTGTGGTTGAGTTTGTGCCAAGTCGATTTGCTCCATGCATGTTTAGACAAGAACATTCTCCTGCAGCATACAAGCCAGATGCCATTGTTTCAGTCTTTATGTTAGCATCAATTCCACCCATGGAATAGTGAGCTGCTGGTTTAATCGGGATGGGTTCTTCTACAGGATCTACACCACCTAGTTTGATGGCAACATCTCGGATTAAAGGTAGTCTTTCGTTGATCTTTTCCTCACCTAAATGTCTCAGGTCCAATGCAATGTAAGGTCCATAAGGCCCATCAAATCCACGCCCCTCCTGAATCTCTGTGGTTTCAGCTCTTGAAACAATGTCTCTTGGAGCAAGCTCCATCTTTTCAGGGGCATATTGCTTCATGAAACGCTCATTCTTTGCATTTATCAAATATCCTCCTTCTCCACGAGCTCCGCCAGTTATCAATATTCCAGATGGTACCATGCCCGTTGGGTGAAATTGAATGAATTCCATATCCTTCAAAGGTATTCCCGCTCTGTAAGCCATAGCCATTCCATCACCAGTAGCTATGTGAGAAAAAGTCGTGAACTCATATACGCGTGCATAACCTCCTGTAGCAATTATTGTGGCTTTGGATTGAAATACATGCATATTTCCTGTTTTCAATTCGATGGCTGCCAAACCTCTTGAAGCTCTATCCTCGACAATTATTGAGGTCACAAACCATTCGTCGTAGAACTTTATGTTTTCGAATTCAGTGGCTTTCGCATGCAGTGTATGCATCTCGTGGAATCCGGTCATGTCAGCAGCAAAGCACGCTCTCGGGTAACTGTGTCCACCGAAAGGGCGCTGATTAATTTTTCCTTCTTCGGTTCTGCTCCATGGGCATCCCCAGTGTTCAAGGGCTATTATCTCCTTTGTTGCATTCTCAACAAAAAACTCTACAACATCTTGATCTGCAAGAAAGTCTGAACCTTTCACAGTATCCCAAGAGTGAAGATCATAGGAATCTTCACCTCCCAACATAGCAGCTGAACCCCCCTGTGCACATACAGAGTGAGATCGAACAGGGTAAACCTTGGAAATCACGGCAACATCAATCTTGTCATTGTATTCAGCAGCGGTGATAGCAGCTCTAAGTCCAGCCATTCCAGCTCCGACAATGACCACATCATGTATAATTCTCTCCATCGAATTCACCATTTGCCTTTATGTGAAGAGAACAACCTAATTTAATAAGCAACCTTTATACTTTTTCCACTTTATCAAAGGAGAAATTCTTAGCTGAGAAAGCGTAACATTCTAGCATATATTATATGGTCAGGCAGAGTATTTCGGCAATATCTAATACTTCGATTTTTCCTTCTAGTCCTGTGAGTTTAACTGCGTCTTCAAAGGTTAACAGGCAGAATGGGCAAGCAATCGCCAATACTTCTGCACCTGCTTCATAAGCATCCTTCACTCTGGTTTCAGCAAGTCTTTCTCCCGGGATATCTATCCACATTCTTCCGCCTCCACCCTCGCAGCAAAGGCTTCTCTCTCTGCACCTATCGAACTCTAAGAGTTCTACACCTGGGATGCTTTCAATGATTTTTCTTGGTTCTTCATATACACCGTTTTGTTTTCCTATGAAGCATGGATCATGGTAAATGATCTTCTTTTCAAGCTTTCTAGAAAACTTCAACTTCCCTTTATCTATTGCGTCAGCGAGTAGTTGAGTGTGGTGGAGAACCTCGAAATTTGTCTGTCCATATCGATTCTTAAAAGAGTGGTAGGCGTGAGGACAGCTTGTGATGATATTGCTGACATCATATTTACGGAATAATTTCAAGTTTTCTTCCACTAGAAAGTCGAATAATCCTTTTTCACCCATTCCATAAACTTCGTTTCCACAACAATTTTCTTCATTTCCTAATATTCCAATGTCTGTTCCTGTAATCTCAAAACACTTGACAAGGCTTTTTGTGACATTTTGTATTCTTGGATCATAGCTGGGTGTGCAACCTACGAAATAGAGAAAATCTGTGGTTTGGGAAACATGCTTTACCTTAAGATCTGTCATCCATTCAGATCTCTTGTTTCTGATTCTTCCCCATGGATTACCATTCTTGAAAATACTTTCCAAGGCATCACGTAGCGTTGTGGAAATCTGTC
>JAUWDF010000023.1 GCA_030608925.1 Candidatus Bathyarchaeota archaeon
GATCAAAGTACATTCCATTCCGATAAAGTTCAGATGTGAAGATATCAACCCAATCTGTGTTGTCTCTCACAGCAGAGTGTGTCCTAAGTAACAAGATTTTTTCACCCTTTGCGGGAAGATCCCGAAGAAAGTTGACTGTTATGGCTCCACCAGAATAATATTTGACATCGTACCCTGAAGTATTCAAAATTGAAGCAACTTGATCCCTAAAATAAGGGTTGTCCAGCTGATCTTGAATAGTCAATTGGTCTATAATTGCTGCAGTCCAGCTCTCAGGGTTCGATTTCAGAACGAAATAGTATGCGGCTAGACTGATGAGAATTATAATGGCAACCAGAAAAATACCATACAGGAGTTTCCTATCGATATTAGACTGATGTTTCAGTTCTTTCACCATGAACGTCACAGTTTATTCAATTCGAGTGCTATTTCTAAAATGTGAGTATACCAGTTCTTTAACTTCTCGGCTGTGGGACTTTCAGCTTTGGCTTAGATTCTTCAACTGAACTTGATACATTCTTAATATTTCTTTGTGGGTTGTTGCATCTTCTGCTGACTTGTCTACCCTGAAGTTGCCTGTGAATCTAGGAAACCTTATGGCAAGCCCACTTCCTTTGCGAATTGAATCCATTGCACAGGTGTGAATCGGGCTCAAAGTTATCTCAGCACCAAGGACTTCGAGAACGACTGCTGGTTTAAACCAAACATCTGCTTTCAGAGTGGATTCAACCCTTATATTTCTAGTGGAAGTCATGTGTTTTCTCATAGTTTTAGGTATTTTTTCCAAGTCTTCATCAGTGAAGCCTGTTCCACACTTTGTGACCGTTTCAAATACGTTTCTGTCTGGGTTGTATGCAGCAAGTAGTAATGCTCCATATGTTCTTGCCCGTTTTCCTCGACCGTGAAAGGCTCCTACCACGACCAAGTCTACAGTATCCGTCATCTCGCTTTTGTAGTCTCGTTTATATTTTATCCACATCCATCCTCTTGCACCCGCTTGGTAGAAAGAGTCATCTGATGTGGATTTGCATATGATACCTTCACAACCCTTCTCGATAGCGCTCTCAAAAAAACGCTCCATGTCTTCAACGTTGTCCACTTTCAAGGATCTTGTGTTTTTAACCCGATCGCTTTTGATGACGATTTCTTCGAGCTTCCTACGTCTCGTCAAGAATGGTTCCTGAGTATAGTCTTTTCCGTCAGCGAACAATAAATCAAACGTGAAAAGTGCAATAGGATATTCTGACATTGCTTCTGCAACGCCATGTTTGCGCCTACGATGCATCAGTTCTTGGAATGGCTTTAATTCTCCTGTATCGACATCTATGGCTACGATTTCGGCTTCAATTATTGCGTTTTTCGCTTTAATGTGTTTCATTACGAGTTCAGCAGCGTCCGGATATTGTGGTGTAATGTTCTCTAAACGACGGGAAAACAAAGTGACATGATCTTCTTTTTTGTGAGCTTGCATTCGCTCTCCATCATACTTGAACTCCGCCATGCATTTATCGCCCAGCTTCTCCAGGATTTCTTTGATAGAACCTAGACGTTCAGCCAACATTGGACGTATTGGTTTTCCGAGGATTACTGTAAATCGTCTAATTTTACCAAGGCCTTTTTCAGCAACTGTTTTCGCCACGTGTCCCAGATCGGAGGAAATGTTGTAAGCCCTCTCTAAGTCATCTCTTGATTCTTTCCCTCCTCCATGAGCAATCGCTAAAGCATCCAACACCGTCATGTCAGCGATTCCCAGTCTCAAGCTTCCTGTCACAATTCTCACTATATATTTAGCTTCTAGTGGTGTCGCCCTTGATAAGAGACCGGCGAGGAGGCTGAGTTTCTTGTCCAGCGAGCCAGCACCCGAGGTCCTGGCTATGGTATCGAGCGTTTCATAAACCGCTTCTACAGTTAATGGTGTTACCTGAAACAAAGTTGCTTGGGTCTTTCTGATGAGAAAAGCTTGAGCTGTTTTACCTATGTCTCCAGTTTTCGCTAAATCTCTTAAGATTTCTTGCTCGCTTTTGCCTGTTGCCCTGCTTACTGCTTGGATAGCAAGCTTCTCCGCAATTCCCATTTCAATGTTTACGAAGTCAGGATATAGTTTCCCCTGAGTAAGGTATACAATTTTGTCTATAATTTCAGTAGGAGTTATCTCAAGGAGTCTTGCGAGATAATCTGTCATCTCAAGTCTTTTGGTTGTGGCTTCGATCTTCATGTAACAGATTGCTATTTGAGAGAACTTCACAAGGCTTCCTCTTGTCTATTTTTCACTAAAGTTGTTATTTAAACTAGACCTCCAAAAGGCAACAGGCTCGTACTTGGTTGTATGATGGTGCTTTGAGTGGCTAGAAGGTTTCTTTGTGGATTATATCAACTTTGGATCTACGATCTCGCGGGTTTGGGTGCATAGAGGTGTATCCAATGGCAACAATCGCTACTGGTCGCACATGGCTTGGAGTGTTTATAGCTTTCCTCACCATCTTTTCTTGGAATGACCCAACCCAACAGCCTCCAAGCCCTAAAGCGTGTGCAGCCAACAACAAGTTTTGCGTCGCAGCTGCCGTGTCTTGTATACAATAGAGGGTTTCGCCTCGACTTCCATATCTCCTCTTAGATCGTGCTTCATCAGCACAGACCACTATGTTAACTGGTGCTGTTTCAATGAAAGTTTGGTTCAGGGCTGCAACTGACAATTTGTGTTTTATCTGAGGATCCTGCACAACAACGAATTCCCAAGGTTGAATGTTGCCAGCAGATGGCGCTAGTCTAGCAGCCTCAATGATTTTGTCCACAATTACTTCAGGTATTGCTCTCTTCTCAAAAGCACGGACACTTCTTCTGTTCTTTATGGCATCAAAAACATCCACGATCACAAAACTCCATTGAAGATAGATTCACTTCCCTCCTCAAAAGCCTCGCTTAATAATATAAATTGTGCACAAGACCATTTGTCAAAGATTAAATCCAACAATCTCCACGTAGTAATTCGTCATGGGGGTAAACAGTGAAAAACTCGAATAGAAGAGTTATATCTTTTACCATTACTAGTCTGTTAGTTTTCCTAGCTTTTTTTTCGCAACTTCCCAGTCGACTATCGGTGATGGCTCAGAGCAACATTCACAAACTTCAAGGCGACCAGATGGCAAATATTTCAGCTCAAGACTATGAAGGTAGCTGGTGGAGGATTAAGACTAATTACATTACTTTGCTCATTTCCATGAGGGAGAACAAACCCATTTTTGTTTGGTGGGAATCGAATAATACTGCCCAAGGATATGTCGCAGAATATGTTGGATTGACGGAATATCTGCTTTCAGAGACCAGAAATTACTATGAACATGAACATCAGGCTAACAACCAAACGTTGAAGGAGCTAGTTGACAAGAGGTACATAAACCCTCTTGAAATCAAATGGGCAAGATCACATTGTTCGCACGAATGGACAACTATTGCCCAGTTTATTTCTCAAATAAAAAACATAACTCAGGACTTTGTGTTTACGCGTTTAGGATTACACCCATCTCACTTGTCCTTTGAATCGTGTCAATGGAACTTAACTCAGCCCATAACGGTCACCGATGAAAACGGTGTTTCTTACATATCGTTTAACTTCACATTGATTGCAGCCCCATTAAAATTCCAGTTTGCACAAAACAATATCGTGATTCGATGCAGATTCTATTATGAAGGTACACCTGCAGAATCCGAAAGTGAAAAACTGAAGTTAGAATTAGTTATCCGAAATTGGAGTTGGAACACTGATAAGCTTGGGGACCTTTACAGCAATATTGAGTCAAATCAAGGAATTGGTAATCGATGGAGGATGGCCCTCAATGGATATTCATTGCCAATCCTAAACATAAGTTCAGGTCTGGCTCTGCAAGTCGATTTAACGTCCAAAGACGTTTCGCAACAAGATGAATCTCAGAGCGATATAGAATTAGCTGCTCACTTCTTAAAGAGTGGCTCAGCTCTCTTTGAGATTGTTGTTAACGATCAAAGGGTGAACTTAGACGATTATAAAAATCAAATGGGGGATGATGAAACTCCCATTGAAGCCACTAAGGATAATCATCACACAATACGCTTTGCTGCGGGAAGCCAAATCCTGCCAGGATTCTTCGATTTTACCAGTTCCGCACGTACTGTTAATCACATGGGAACCACGGATATACTCGTAGAAACATCATATGCCTCAACAGGCAATACACTCAATCTATTCATAGGCTATCAATACTTCAGTGACAATACACTGGAGCACGATCCATCTCTTGGTCTTGAGGAATATGCGATGAAGCTACCGTCTACACTCATAATAGGAGTCGCTGGTGGAGCTGTTCTGGCTGTGGCTGTAGTTCTGACTATCTTGCGAACACGCAAGAAACAATTAATTAACCATGAAGAGATCGCGTAGAAACCTCAAGACAGGTGTTAGTTGCCAGAGAACTGAAATTATTTCATACGCGCGCGCATCGATCCGAAAGACAACCAAAGCAGAATGCAAAATCCCTAGACTCGATCCAAACATGGTTCTTGTGGAAAGATGACTCAGATCCAATGTGCAATGAAACTCTCGATGGATGAAGTGGCGTGAATTCTATTATACTCCATTCAGGTTTCGAAAAGATAACAATGCCCGGGCGCAAAACCATTAATAGGAGCAACCGAAATAAATTCAGCGCTATCGATAAGGTTGTTTACGTTATGACTCCACTCTGCGGATACTATTCCCTAAACGTTTTAGGTTTCAAGTTAGAGTTCTTATTCGATTATAAGAGGAGGACTGAGGTTGTCTAAAACTCCTATCGACATTTCGGAATTACGTAAAGGTGCAAATGGCGACACAGTGAAAGAACTAGCTGATTTCCTTGAAGAGAAGTTGGAAAGTGTTGAAGTCGATATGACAGGCAGCGAAATCATATTGAGTTATGCAGAAGAAGAAAAACCGTTTTCTCGATCCCACCTTCGAGTCATCTTGCGAAAGTTTCTACATAAAACAGAGCATAAGGACTTCAAAGTGATAGCTGGGAAAGAGAACACCTTCATCATCAAAGAGAAGAAAACATTCAGCGAATAACAAACTTGCAGGTTTTATGCTAATCTCCTGAAGCTACTACGAAAAGTCCAACAAGAACTAGAATTGACCCAACAATAAAAATTGGGAGTGGAACTTCGGAAAAGATCACTACACCAAAAAGAGTCGCTCCCAATGGTTCCAGAAGCGCCATTGTCGCAGTTTCATACGACTTCAAGTTTGACAATGAGGAGAAAAAAAGTGTGTGCGCAGCTGCTGTAGGTAAGATTCCTAAACCTACCAGAGGTAGAAGCAAGCCTAAGTTCTCTATTGAATCAAAAGACGACCTAGTTACCACGATTCCACCAACAACAGTGATCACTGCTGCGAAATATATCCCGAACATTGTTGATAATAATGGAAGCCTTCGGCGTCTTACTCGACCATAATTAAGATAGAAACCTTCAGCGATAGCAGCTAGAATAGCAGCCAGATCCCCCATAATGTTTCCTCCCACTCCGGACCTAATGTCTCCCATGGTTATGACACCAGCTCCGATAAACGATAGAATCATGCCTGCTAAAGCTGGCTTAGATGGTTTTGTGCTATAAATGAAGGTCGATATGAACATTGAGAAAATTGGTGTAGTATTCACCAAGACCGTTGCATTCAGCAAAGATGTATTTCTTACTGCCAAAACGAAAAGGATGAAATGACTGCTCAAAAGAATTCCTAAAATTGAAAAATCCTTGAAATTCCTCCAAGCGAAGTTTGTTCTAAGTGTTTTTCTGAGAATAAGAATAATAACCGCCAAGGTAGCACACGCTATGATAAGCCGCCAAAAAACTATCAATAAAACATTCATTTCAGGTAATAAACGTATGAATATAGCTGCAGTACTGAATAGGAACCCTGCAAGAATACCTTCTAATAATGCAACACGTCTACTTTTAATCATAATATGCTACGCCGTTCTTATTTCTCAGGAACCACTCTGCTCACATCGATTTCCTTTTCGAGACGAATTACATTCTCCGCTTTTTCTGCAAAAGCTTCGTTGTGAGTGACAGCAATTATCTGCTCTATTGCTTTGAGCCGTGCAATTGCTTCAGCGAGTCGATCAACTGAGCGATCTTCTCTGCCGAGGCTTTCCGTAGGCTCATCTAGTAACAGCATTTGAAGGCCATGTCCAGTCCTTGCTTGCATGATGAGTTGACCCAGCGCAAATCTATAGGCAAAGGCAAGAAGGGTACGTTCTCCACCAGAAAGATGTGTAACTTCTAGTTCGTATCCTTCTTGGCTTTTAATGGAAGGAGTGTAGGCGTCGTCAATATGCACTATTAGTCCTGTTCCTTCTTCGCCTCTAAGACTATCTAGTACTCGTTGCATCGTTCTTTCAAGAATTTTAACGAACTCAGTGCGAAGTTTTGGCTGTATGCTTTGATAGCCATTGCGTATTCCTTCGATAGTTTCCAGCATTTTTCCGATTCTCTCAACGCGTGTAACCTTTTGTTGAGCATTTTCCAGACGTTGCCGGAGATCTTCAATCTTGATGGAAACTTCCTTTTTTTGTACTTTGCAATAATCTAGTTTTATTTTGATTGTATGGTGTTTGTTGCTGGTATCGTCATGTTGCTTTCGTGCGAGATCTAGTTGAGACATGTCGAATCGCGAAATCTTCTTGCGAACTTCCTCGAGTTGCCCTCTAAACATTTTTTCTTGCAACTGTTGTTCGCCAAATTCTTTTTCCATCTTTTCTTTGGAGTTTTTTCCATCCAGAATACGAGGTCTCAAGTCCTGAATTACAGGGTTGAATGATTGAAGCTTTGAGAGGGCATTGTTTGCGGTGTTTCTTAACTGACTCAATTCAAGAAGATTTCTTTGCATCTCCCTGAGTTTTTCTTCTCTTTCAGTATTCTCCTCTTCAAAGTGTTTTATCATGTGTTCGATGTAATTTTCTCCCAGGGGTTGCAGGCATAAGGGGCATTGGCTCTTTTCAGCTAGATCAGTTATACGTTGGTGAGAAGTCTTTGATTCTCTGCTTCCAGCTTCTAGTTCAGCCTTTATGCTGGTCATTTGGTCGTCAAAGGAAACTATTTGGCTCCTCAATTCTTCTATACTTAGATCGGGTGTCAAACCTATATTCTGCAATTCCTTCCTTTGCAAGTTCGCTTGTTCTTCAAGATCCACTAGACGCTGTTCCAACTCCTTGATTGATGCTGTTTGCCTTTGTATACTGTCAGCAAGCCTTGCACACATATCTTCTACATTGGCTACGTGGGTTTGTAGAGATGCTTCTTTTTTTACTAGTTCTTCAGTTTTTTTCCTCAAATCTTCAAGATTTTGAAGTTGCAGTGATGTTGCCTGCAGCCTTGTTTCAGCTTCATGTAACCCTTGAGTTAAATTCATTATCTCCTCTTCAACAGACGAGAATTCTTCAACAGCTTTATGATAATCTCCTTCCAGCTTCTCAATGCCAAGGACATCAAAGTCCTCTTGGCGTGTCTTCTTTTCCACTTCATAAATTCTCTGAATACTTCGTATGTTGTTCCACGCCACTTCGTAGTCGCTTAATCCAAATAGCCTATCCAATCGTTTCTGCCGTTCTCTTGGAGCCACATCAAGCAGTTCCTTTAGATGTTCCTGCCTAACCCAAATGATTTGGCGGAAGATTTCCTTGTCCAAACCTGTTATGGCT
>JAUWDF010000154.1 GCA_030608925.1 Candidatus Bathyarchaeota archaeon
GAAAAGCGGATATCTAGGGATGCAATGGGAAAAGACAACTGTTGTCAACCTCCTCATTCACGTCTATTACATTTTTCTAGCGCGCATTCAGGAAGAATTATCCAAATCCAAGAAACCATTTTCTTTTGTCTTCCGCTCAAACGAGGATAAGATTCAAAACTTTGTTTGAGAACTAATAAAGTTATTTACGTACTGTCTGCGCGCGCAATTAAGCCTCGATTATAACTGCCTGTAGTCAAAGATGTTCTATTGAATTGAGATGTGGGCTGGGACTGGGTCAGCTTCTTGAAGTCTATTGTTGCACATGGGGCAGTTTTTCAAGACTTTGAATTTTGGTATGTTTTCTTCGAAGTTTACGCTTCCCTTGACCTTTGTCAAGGCTTCTCCACAGGTTTTGCAGATGTAAATGGTTTTGGCTATGTCTTTCTCTGCTCGTCGATATGAGAAAAACCCAGCTGCGATGGTGATGGCAAGGGAAATGTTTAGCATTACGATGATGCTTCGCAAGGCAAACCAGTAATCGGAGGCCCATTCAAGATTGAATATGAGACCGTAATCGTAGAGGGTGTGATTTGTAATCCAATCTATCCGCGCTAATAGAAATGTAGTTACCAATATGGCTGCGGATATTGCAATGTATGGGAGGATGCTTTTCCATTTCTCACTGACCATAGCTGAAACCTCCTATTAGTTTTGCATGAACTGATTAAATGCTTTCCGCATTAAGGCGAATACGCAAAGCACGCGTGTTTAGTAGCTGGGGGGCGTTTTCTTCTACAAATTATAGTTGCTAGTGCTGTGGCTGTCAGGAATTGGGGTAGTAGGAGGAATGATGGAAACTCTGGAATCACAAAGGTTCCTAATGTCAGAGTGACATCCTTGTTTTCAGTCATATTCACTGCTGTTGCGTTTGTGCGCGCGCGCATTCTTTGCCATTCGCTTAGACTTTCCGGAAATTTTCTAATACTTGCGCGCGCACGCGCCACGAAACTGAAGCACGTGGGTACTCGATATAAATTTGGAGCGGGTCCTTGTGCTTTTCAAGACGTTAACAATCATAGATGCACGCGTAAGCTCCTACAACTGGTGGGCGCGTGTGAAAGGTGATTTGTATCTTAGATCTGCCAGTTGAAACCTGAAAAGACCTCTAATGGAGGACGAGGTTGCTGGGTTGTGAGCCGTGGGATTGAATACAAATAGGGCTGTCACTTTTGGCGACGATAAGGCTTCTAGAAGAAAGCGTAGAAACTTGTAGGTCTTTTCATATCCGCACATTAATATCGTGTCCGACAAATTGTCATAGAGAATGGTTGGAGGTTTTTTAGTCTTTGGGATTTTACTAAAGGTGTCTAATAGGATTGAGAGATCACTTGCAGGAATCTGGACTTCCTTGTTGTTAATCTTCTTACGGGAAGATGTCTTAGAGGTTAATAGAAAGAACTTCACGTTTTTCCCGGAAAATGCGGTGTGTAGGGCGCTGTTTCTACCTGTAAAAATGAAGAGAGACTGTTGTTTGACTATTGCCTCTGAGACAAAACCAAATAGTGCGTTGTGATAACCGAGGGCTGGGTCAACTTCCAAGAGAACTTTCTTTCCAGCTACTTCTTCCTGGGTCATGCCGAACTGTTCGTTGAATTCGAGATTAGATGAAGCTCTATTTTCAGCCTTCTTCTTTTGTCTGAGTTTCAAAGTGAAAGGAATTAGAATCCCAAGTATCACTAACGCTGACAGAATTAACTCATTCGAACTGAATGGCTGCCACGAAGTTTGAGCTTCAATTTCCATTAGTCCAGATACAAAATTGTTGTCATCCAAGTTTAACTCACCAGTCAGAATATCCGCTCTCGCTCTAATTGTGTAAATTCCCAATAAAACATGGGTTGTGTCCCAGCTAAATCCTACAGTAAGATTTGAATTTGGAGCCAGATTTGAAACAGTCTGGATCCCTATTTGAGTATTGTTATTATAGATAGTTACGTTGAAGGTTTCCGTTGTTTCTCCTTTGTTCGCTATGGTTACATTGATTGTGACAACCTCGCCAACATGTGCCTTCCTGGTTGACATGGTAACGCTTAAAACCGCTACATCGGGTGGTTTTACAGATCTGACTTCGAACTGAGCTAAATCTACTTTTAATTCAAAGTTTCCACCTAGGGTATTGCATCCTCTGATCTTTGTTCTCCAGTAACCGCTTGCATTCCTGTAATGAGATGGATTTATGGTGATGGTTTGGCTTCTTGTCTCATCTTCCTCTGGAATAGAGCTTGAGATATAATTGAGGTAGCCATCTCCTTCTAGTGAATAGTCGTCTAGAATATAGTTGTAGAGCTCCAGAGTGACATTAACCAAGGCGCTTGTCCAAGATGTATCAAAAATCCAAGTAGTCTGAGTGAGTTCTCCTGGGCTACTTGAACCAAAGAATTCAACCTCGACTATATGATCGTCAGCCCATGCATATATGAGTGCTACGTCTATTTCCCAACTATCTTGGAGGGAGTCCCCTGTTTCCATGCTTCCTTTAAATCGAATTGTGAAAACTGGTGGCTTCACGTATTGTGAAACCGAGATGTTATTCCATCCACCGGTAAGATCAGTAAAGAGACCTTGCCATCCTGTGTCATTCCAGACTTCAACAAAAATATCCTCTGAACCCATAGTCCCGCCAAAAATGCAAAGTTCTGTGTAAGACATGTTGTACGATAGGGCTGTCCATTGAGCCTCCAAATCTAACTCATAGTTAGTCGGGATTTTGAGTACGTAGATAACAGACTGCTTACTGTGAATTGTGTCAAGTCCAGCACCCCCTGTGCCGTAGGTCGTTTCAACTTTGAAACTTGCAGAAGTTTTTTTAACACAAGCGTAATGAGCTGCTATTCTGCTCGTCTCTGGGAAAGATAGTCTCTGATCCCCCTTTCTTTGTACGAAGACGCTGTCAATCTGAACGGCTCCTGCCTCTCGACTAGATATTCCGCTAGATATAGTGTGGATACCTGCTAGAATCAAATATTCTCTTGATTCACCGGGGTCTTGAGTATTCACAACACTTCTCACTGTGTTTGTCCCTAGGGTGCTACTTACATCAAGGTCTTCATCAAACTCGAAAAGATCAAAGGCGTCAACTCTAAAAGCTGCGATCCTTACGTCTCTAGCAGTGCTATTCTCTCCAATTACCCTTAACTGTGCTTCTACAGCAAAAGTATGCTGAACTGCTGTCAGATTGATCCTGCTTAAAAGTCCATGAGGCTCAAATTGATCTCTATCTGTGAGGGTTCTCCTAGTATTTGGCGTCGACCAAGCAATAGGAGCCAGACTTGTTCCGGAATCATGGTTTAACCATGTCTCAGCTCCCCCTCCTAACGGAAGCTCTGAGACTAATCCACAATAGGCTATTACATAATCTCCACTTGATGAGGGTGTAAACTGAAGCATAGCCAAAGTTTGAGAACCTTCTATCAAAATGTCTCCATCAACT
>JAUWDF010000029.1 GCA_030608925.1 Candidatus Bathyarchaeota archaeon
TAGCTGCTCCTGCCATCTGAATGCCAGTATACTGGGCAGCGAAAAAAAGGGTTACACCGGAAAGCGCGAGTAGTATTAGTTTCAAGCTATCTTTCTTTTCGATGAACAGTTTACTGTGCTTTTTCAGGCTTTTCCGACAGAAGAGTATTGTAATGAAAAGCCCTCCAGCAATGAGAAACCGATAGGTAGCTATTGAGAACGGTGTTAGCCCTTCTCTTAACGCTATCTTCACGATTACAAATGAACTTCCCCAGAAAAGAATTAAAGCAGCCATTAGGAACGCATTGAAAATTCCAATCGATTTGACTGCCATGTTGATTATTCAGGAGGTCGAGTCTATAAGGTTATATTTACAGTAAGGTTTCCTGAGGGAAGATTGTAATGTTCTTAGGACACTGGCGCAAAATCACCTTCATATGATATTTATTTAATCTCCTTTCACTCTAGCATTAGTGTAGTAAATATAGGTAATCGAGTAATGTTTACTTGCAGTCGAATTATTCGGCGGTCAAAAGTATATATTTAACCCTATACAACTTCTATGTTCTTAATTCTCTCTCTTGCATGAAGGTGAAAGCATGGAAAAAGCGAAACTCAAGTTTGCATTCTATTGGGCTGCTAGTTGTGGTGGCTGTGAAATCGCTGTTTTAGACATAAACGAGAAAATACTGGACGTTGTGGCAAACGCAGACATATTGTTTTGGCCTGTAGCCATCGACATAAAATACAAAGATGTGGAAGCCATGCCTGACAAACACATAGACGTCTGCTTCTTCAACGGCGCCATACGCAACTCCGAAAATGAACATATGGCTAAGCTGATTAGACAGAAGACGAAGACACTTGTGGCTTTTGGTTCATGTGCCCATGAAGGATGTGTCATAGGATTAGGTAACTTACACGATCGAAAAGAGGTTTTTCAAAGGATTTATCATGAAACTCCTTCAACAAAAAATCCAGAGAGAATAGAACCCGTCAATCTTGTTGAAGTTAAGGAAGGCAAGCTAACTAATCCTGAATTCTATGACACAGTAAAAACACTTGATCAAACTGTAGACGTGGACTATTTTCTCCCTGGATGTCCCCCACCAGTTGTTTTAATAACTAAAGCCCTTGAAACAATTTTGGAGGGACAGTTGCCTCCTAAAGGTTCAGTGTTGGCACCCATCAATTCAGTTTGCGAAGAGTGCCCCAGAAAAAAAGAAGAGAAAAAGATTTCTAGAATTTACCGCGTCTATGAGAAAGAACCCGAACCCGACATATGCCTACTTGAACAAGGGATAATCTGTATGGGTCCTGCTACTAGAGCTGGTTGCGGTGCTATGTGCCTACAAGTAGACTATCCTTGTACAGGCTGTGGTGGTCCTTGTCCCAATGAACGCGAACAGGGGGCTGCGATGTTGAGCGCCCTAGCTTCCATTCTTGGATTTGATGAGGAGAAAAAAGAGGATTTTGAAGTGGAGGAGTTAATGGATCAGATTAAGGATCCAATAGGCACTTTCTACAAGTATTCCTTAGCAAACTCGATTATTAATCGAAAAGTGATCAAGACATGAAACATCTACCTACTCAAAAAGGTGCTGCACACGCGCTAACTAAGATTGGAGTATACGTCTGTCACTGCGGATTGAATATCGCTGGTATAGTTAACGTAGAAGACGTTGTAAAGGCTGTTACTAGACTTCCCAATGTCAAGATCGCAAGACATAGTACTTATCTCTGTTCAGACGCGGGGCAGAAAAAGATCAAGGAAGACATTGAGAAACTTGGTCTCGATGGAATAGTGGTGGCTTCTTGCTCCCCAAGAATGCATGAAGAGACTTTCCGTAAGGCACTCAGCGAGGCTGAGTTAAATCCATATCTACTTGAGATGATCAACATTCGTGAACAAGATTCTTGGGTCCACAATGAGGAACCTGAAAAGGCTACGGAAAAAGCCAAGATTCTCATCGCAATGGCAGTTGCTCGTGCAACTCGTTTAGAACCCTTAGAAAGGAGTAAAATCAAAGCTAGGAAGAGCGTTCTTGTTATTGGTGGAGGTATTGCTGGAATTCAATCTGCCTTGGACTTAGCCAACTCTGGTTTCCAAGTGCATTTGGTGGAGAAATCGCCTAGCATAGGGGGTAGAATGGCTCAACTCGACAAAACTTTCCCAACTCTTGACTGTAGTGCGTGTATCTTAACCCCGAAGATGGCTGAAGTCGGCAGACATCCAAATGTTGAGCTTCTTACCAATTCCGAGGTTGAAACTGTTTCAGGGTTCGTCGGGAACTTTGACGTTGAAATCCGAAAAAAACCGGGATACGTAGACCCTGAGCAGTGTACTGCTTGTGGAGAATGCGAAAAAGCATGTCCTGTTTCGATGCCCAGTGAGTTCGACCTTGGGATGAAGACCAGAAAAGCCATATATAGACCATTTCCACAGGCTGTTCCCAATGTTTTCACAATCGACAAAAAAGGAGTTCCAGCATGTAGAGTAGCATGTCCTGCAGGGGTAAATGTCCAAGGATATGTTACCCTTGTCAGTCAAGGGAAATATAATGAAGCCTATGAATTAATCAGAAGATTCATACCCTTTCCTTCAGTATGTGGGCGAGTTTGTTTTCGCCCGTGCGAAAAAGAGTGTGAACGTGGAAAAGTCGATGAGCCCATAGCGATAAACGCCATAAAAAGGTTTGTATCCGATTACGTTCTAAGTCAGAAAAAAGAAATTCCCAAACGAATACCGACCCAATATTCGGAGAAAGTAGCAGTAATAGGCTCTGGACCAGCAGGACTCACAGCAGCCTATGAATTGACTAAAATGGGTTATCATACGATAGTTTTTGAGTCATTACCGGAACCTGGGGGAATGCTCCGAGTAGGCATACCGAAATATCGATTACCAAAAAATGTATTGAACCAAGAAATTGACACAATCACGAGTACAGGTGTTGAAATTCGGACTAATGTTACAATTGGCAGGGATCTGACCATAGAAGAGCTTCTGCAGCAAGATTACGCAGCAATTTTTATTGCAGTTGGTGTTCAAAAATGCCGAAAACTTGGAATCAAGGGCGAAGAACTTGAAGGAGTTGTACCTGCTTTAGAATTCTTAAAACGGGTCAACTTCAGCAAACATAGCAGTATTGGACAGAATGTTGTTGTAATCGGTGGTGGTAATGTTGGGTTTGACGCAGCTAGAGAAGCTTTGCGACATTCTGCAAGAAAAGTTTCAATTTTGTACCGAAGATCCATGGAAGAGATTCCAGCCTACCCTTCTGAGGTGAAGGAAGCAGAGAAAGAAGGTGTTAAACTTCACCTCCTGGTGTCACCAAAGAAAATTCTAGGAAGAGATGGTCATGTTGTCTCTTTAGAATGTGTAAAAATGAAGCTTGGAGAACCTGATGATTCCGGACGGAGACGTCCTGTTCCAATCGAAGGTTCAGAATTCATGGTTGAAGCGGATACAATAATTGTTGCGATTGGACAGTCACTAGATACTATTTCTCTGCCAAAGAACCTAAGACTCTCAAGGGACGAGACTATTGATGTTGATGCAGTTACTCTAGAGACAAGTCTGCCAGGAATTTTCGCTGGAGGAGACGCAGTTAAAGGAGAAGCTACAGTTATCGACGCTATTTCTCAAGGCAATAGGGCAGCTGTTTCTATTGACCGCTATTTACGAGGTGAAGATTTGTGGCTTGGGAGAGAAGAGGAAGCATTGATAGTTACGGAAGTTCCGAAAATAGGTATAAAGAAAAAATCTAGACCTCCAATGCCTTTGCTTCCTCTTGAAAAAAGGACGGGTGATGAAGAAGTGGAACTGGGATTAACTGAGGAAATGGCACGAGAAGAGGCAGATAGATGTCTTGCATGTGGCGGATGCTCAGAATGTTTAGAGTGTGAAAAGGCATGCGAGATACCTGATATAATTGATCATCAGCAAAAAGATGAACACATCACACTTAAAGTGGGAGGCATAATTGTGGCAATTGGAAGTGAAGTTTTTGACACATCTCTCACACCTGAATTAGGATATGGACGCCACAAAAACGTCATAAGTAACCTGCAGTTCGAAAGAATCTCTAACGCTGCTGGACCAACTGATGGCAAAATCCTATGCCCAGCGACCAATAAGAAGCCTAAGAGTATAGCATTTATTCAATGTGTGGGAAGTAGGGACAAGAGATTCTGTGAATATTGCTGTCGCATTGGTTGTATGGTAACCCTGAAACAAGCCATTCTTGTCAAAGAGAAGATGGGTCATGATGTTGATGTTTACATTTGCTACAATGACATGAGAGCGTTTGGGAAAGGTTATGAGGAATTCTACGATCGAGCTCGCCATATGGATATAAATTTTGTGAAAGGCTTGCCTTCTGAAGTAAGTGTCTTGGCAGATGATTCGTTACACTTTGACGTTTTCGAGTCAAACACAAACAAGCTCCTCGAAGTACAAGCTGATTTAATTGTGCTTGCTTCAGGTCTTGTACCCTCTCCGGACTTCGCTCAATTGCAGAATATTTTACGTATCCCACGAAGTCCAGATGGTTTCTTCTCAGAGTCTCACCCTAAACTAAAGCCGTCTGAGACTCCGACCAAGGGCATATTTATAGCTGGCTCTTGTCAAAGCCCAAAAGATATTCCTGACACTGTTTCACAAGCAAGTGGAGCAGCAATGAAAGCAGTTGAGTTGCTGGTAACTGGCGAAGTGGAGATTGAACCCTTAATTACTGTTGTTGATGACCGTCTTTGCAGTGGTTGTAGAATTTGTGAATCGGTTTGTCCTTATCAAGCTATTGAGATGGAAACTAAAACCATAAATGGTGAAGAAAAGAGTGTTGCCAAGGTTCTTGAAGCAGTTTGTCAAGGGTGCGGTGTATGTACAGTCGCATGTCCAACACGCGCCATCGATCTGCAACACTACAGACAAGAGCAGATTCTCAGCCAAATTAAGGCTGCTGTTCAAGGAGTTAAAGGCAAATGACCTTAACCGATCTAATGACCATGGCGAAATCAAACGAAGAACTACAAAAGAAGATTAGAAACCAATTGTGGAATACTCATCCTGATGAATGCTATCAATGTATGCGCTGCACGAGCGGGTGCACTTCACTGAAATTATTAGAGCTTAAACCTCATGAAATCACTATACTCGTTAACGCAGGATTCATTGAAGAACTTGTCTCATCTGACATAATATGGACATGCACCTCTTGCTTAAAATGTCGTGAAAGATGCCCACAAAAAGCATCACCCTACAACACCATAATGGCTTTGAGAAACCTGGCAGTGGAACAAGAGGCAAAAATACCAGAGAAATACATGAAAGTTGTGGCGCAAATCCTGGAAACAGGCATGGCAGAGCAAGCTCAAATAGTCACCTCAAAAGATATGCAGTCCTTTAACAGAGAGAAACTTGGACTACCGGAAATACAGCAAGCAGACGATAAATTTAAAGCGATTTTCATGAAGATTCTTGGAGGATGAGGAACTGAAGATTGCAGTTTATTGGGGATGTAAGATTCCAGCAACCCAATACGCTTATGAAATGTCAGTGAGACAGGTTCTCCCTCGTCTAGGTGTTGAATTAATCGATTTGAAGGGAACATCTTGTTGCGGTGGACCTGTGAGAAGCATCAACAATTTGGCTTCTATGTATCTATCTGCAAGAATCATGGCACTGTCAAGTAAAACTACAGGTGAGGGACTGTTAGTGCCTTGCAACGAATGTCATTTTATGCTGACTGAAACAAAACATCGAATTGATAATGACGAAGAGACGTACGAGCAGATTGGGAAACTCCTTTCCGAAGAAGGGCTGGAATATTCAACAGATTTAAAGATTTGGCATGTCGTGGACCTACTCCATGATGTGGTCAAGGTTGAAACCGTCAAGTCCACAGTGATGAAACCTCTCGAAGGCTTCAGGTTTGCTGTGCATCCGGGATGCCAAATAATCAGACCCAGTGAAATCGGAAGAGTTGACAATCCCGAGAATCCTAAAAAGCTGGACGCATTGGTTAAGGCGCTTGGAGCCGAGACTGTGGATTATACTGAGAAATTAGATTGCTGTGGAGCTGCCTTAATGTATTCCCACGAAGAAGCAGCCTTGAGTTTAGCTGGTTCAAAGCTTAAAGCCCTACAAGCTTATGGAGCAGATGGGTTTGTGGATACTTGCCCCTATTGTCACACAATGTATGATGCCAAGCAAGAAGCAGCAGCGGCAACAGTCGGGGGCAAGCTGTCTGTTTCAGTATTCTACTACACTCAGCTCTTGGGGATCGCTCTCGGCATTGAACAAAAAAAACTTGGTCTTCACCTAAACCAGAGTAATGACCCAAGAAAATTCAATCTATAACAAGTGTTTGGACCCAACTAGAGTCTAATTCATTTACCCCTTTTTCTAGCCAAGGTTTGGTTTCATGAGAATCTAAAGTTCAATCAATATGCCTTATTCCATAAAACATGTACACAGGTAACCCTTATATTGGTCCATAAGCAAGATTATTGTTTCTTCGCGAGGTAGACAATAATGGTAGATTTTAGCTTCACTGAAGAACAAGATCTTTTCCGCAATGCATTGAAGGAATGGTGTACGAAAAATCTCCCCTTAGAAAAGATTCGAGAAATGGATACCAAAGGTGAGATACCTCAAGATCTGGTAAGAGATATGGCTAGCCTTGGTCTGTTACTCATGACTGCTCCAGAGGAACATGGTGGAACTGGCGCTGACTGGGTTACATCCTGCATTGCAGCTGAAGAGCTAGGTTATGCAGATATCAGTATCGCTATTCCCGTATTATGGCTTGTAGAATCATCTTGGGGATATGTAGTTGACAAATACTGTAGCGAACAAGTTAGAGAAGATGTTATACGAAAAGCTATCAAAGGAGATGCCTTCATTGGCATAGCCTCCACAGAAGCTAGTGGAGGATCAGATGTAGCAGGATTCAAATCTGTAGCTAAAAGGGAAGGAAATAAATGGATTCTTAATGGTGAAAAAACCTATATCAGTGGCACTGAAGAAGCTAGAAAATGGGGTGGCGGCTATTTCGTTAATGCTAGGACTTCACCTGCTCCTCCGGGAGCCTCACATCGAGGTATGTCAGGATATTACTTGCCAATGAATGCACCCGGAGTTGAAATCAACAAACGTTTTGAAGACATGGGAAGAATGGCGGTTTCAACAGGTGGCTTTGTGATGAAAAACGTCCAGTTACCTGAGAACCATCTTCTTGGTGAGGTGGATAAGGGTTTCTACATGACAATGGAAGGATTCGACGCTGCTCGAATTCTAATAGGCGGCGTATGTTTGGGAGCTGCAAAACGTGCATTGGAGTTAGG
>JAUWDF010000093.1 GCA_030608925.1 Candidatus Bathyarchaeota archaeon
ATTCTTAGATTTGTGACTACCGAAAGGTAATTCCACTCCGAAAGCTGGAAAAGCTGCCAAGTAGTATTTAGCAATTGCACCCTTTCGTTCTTCTTCTTTGACCTTCCTGATCGCTTTGGCGCGTATCAGTTTTCTCATATGATAGTATATCTTTTGTTCATGAACGTTTAATTTCTTGGATACTTCCATAGGATACATTTCTTTCTCAACAAGGGTCAATAGGATCTTCCACGTGAGCTTGTTCAGTATTAGTTTTAGTCTCTCTGGACTATCATAAATTACAATATCTTTGATTTCCCCAGGAGTTTCGCCTTTGCTTACGAGTAGTTTTTCTTTCATTGATATTCTCTCGTGCATTAACAGTTGTGTTATAAATATTTTATTAATGGTTAGAAGCTTTGACTCCAGCTAACCAGTGTCAGTGCGCGCAATTTGTGAATGGCAGGAGTAATTTGAGCACAGACATAGCGAAGAAGCAACCACTAAAATAAGAGTTATAATGGTCAGAATCAGTTAACCTAAAAAGGATGGAAACCACTAGAAAAAGTGTTTTAGAGCTAACATCTACTTCCTAAAAATCCTTATAGAGTGCGTCTTGCTCACATTATCCTTGCAAACTAAGTGTTTTGTCAAAAACTTAACGAAGGCAATAAAAATGTGTGGAATATTCGGTTGCATTCTAAGAAAGGGAGATGCCGCTCCAATAATTCATGCTGCCTTGAAAAGACTGGAATATCGTGGCTATGATTCCGTTGGAGAAGCAACAATAGAAGAAGGCAAAATTCATGTGAAAAAAGATGCAGGATCAATTGATGAAGTACATCAAATTCGGAATCTTGATAACTTACCTGGGCGGATTGGAATTGGACATACAAGATGGGCCACCCATGGCGCACCTACTCAGGCAAATGCGCATCCCCATGTTGGTTGTTTAGAACAACCTGAAATTGCAGTAGTTCATAACGGAATAATTGAAAATTATGCTGAGCTTAAGAAGGAATTGGAAGATTCAGGACATATTTTTAGATCAAAAACGGACTCAGAGGTTATAGCTCATCTGATTGAAGACACTCTTACTAACATACGCAGGGAAAAAATCAAGTCAAAGAGCACTGTTCATTCAGATTTTGAGAGAGCAGTATTAAGCGCGGTTCAACGATTTCAAGGCTCCTATGCAATAGCTGTGCTCTCCGCAAAAGAGCCAGACACAATCATTTGCGCTAGGCATGAAAGCCCTCTTGTACTAGGAATTGCAGATGATGCATTGTACCTCGCTTCAGATATTCCAGCGTTTTTACCTTTGACAAATAGAGTGATCTATCTAGAAAGCGGAGAACTCGCTGTACTTAAGAGCAACACCTTTAAAGTAACGAAGATCGCATCGAGAAGCGAAGTCTTTCCAGAGCCAAAGATTATTGACTGGGCACCTGAAATGGCTGAGAAACAAGGATACCCCCATTTTATGCTCAAAGAAATTATTGAACAACCATCTTGTATTCGCAACACACTTCGGCTCCAAGACAAGTATCTGGAATTAATCACAACTTTCATGGATAGAGCACGAGAAGTCATCATGGTTGCATGTGGCACCTCATATCATGCTTGCCTTGCAGCATCCTACATGTTTTCAAAACTATCTTTTTTGGCTACGCACCCAGTTATTGCTTCAGAATTCGTTGAGCAACATGGCAAATCTGTTAACATTGACAGCACCATTCTCACAGTCAGTCAGTCAGGAGAAACCGCAGACACCTTAGCAGCCGTAGAAACGGCCAGACAAAGGGCTGCTACAATACTCGGATTAACTAACGTTGTAGGATCAACCTTGACTCGTGTTTCCAGAGTCTACATAGGTCAACAATCTGGTCCGGAAATCGGCGTTGCTGCAACCAAGACCTTCACATCTCAACTATCTGTCCTTTCCCAACTGGCAATTCGATTAGCCAAGAAACGAGGCAAGGTTTCACAAGAAGAAATCGATCTCCTAGAAGACAATATAGAAAGGATACCAGATATCGTGGAAAATATAATTGAAACGCAACATAAGAAAGTAGAGAATCTGGCGAAAAAACACAAAGATAAGCAGTGCTTTTTCTTTTTGGGCAGAGGAATTAGCTACGCAACTGCACTTGAAGGTCGCCTGAAGCTTATGGAGATTGCCTATGTGCCTTCAATTGCTTTCCCAGCTGGAGAAAGCAAACATGGCCCTATAAGCTTGATACAGCCAGGTTTTCCTGTGTTTTTTATTTGCCCACCTGATGACACCAGAAAAACCTTGATAGGAAACATAATGGAGATGAAGGCGCGAGGAGCTTCAGTAATAGCAATTTGCGAGGAAGGAGATGAAAACATAATTGACCTTGTGGACGATTACATTGAGATCACAAAGGGAATACCTGAAGTCTTATCACCAATACCTTATGTAATACCACTCCAACTATTTGCTTACCACATGGCCCTTGAGCGTGGTTGTGACCCAGACAAACCACGCAATTTAGCTAAATCAGTAACTGTCAAATAATGCATCATCATTGCAAGCCTTTAAGGAACATTCTCATAACTTCTATTGATAGGTGAGTAAAGTGAAGAAAAGTACTGAAGCTTGGGATCAACTGATTCGAAAACTCATTGAAGACAACGTTCTTCACTCAAAAAGAATTATTAATGCAATGAAAAATGTCCCTCGTAGGCTGTTCTTGCCAGAACGATCAATTGAATACTCAACTATTGATGCACCACTACCTATTGGTAATGGACAGACAGTGAGTGCTCCACACATGGTTGCCATAATGAACGAAGCATTGAAGTTAGAAACAGGTCATCATGTTCTAGAGGTTGGTTCAGGTTGTGGTTGGCATGCAGCAACTATAGGAGAGATCATCGCCCCAAAAGATACACCAAGACCTGGCAGAGGTCACATTTACACTGTTGAAATTGTAAAAGACCTGGCAAAATTAGCTAGGGAAAACATAATGCGAAATGGGTTTGGGGATAGAGTCACCGTAATCCACGGAGACGGTTCTCTTGGTTACACTGAAAGGAGTGCTTATGACCGTATTCTGGTAACAGCAGCTGCTCCTGATGTGCCACCACCATTAGTAAACCAGTTGAAGATTGGGGGTTTTCTAGTAATTCCTATTGGAAGCATTCACATGTTCCAAACCCTTATCAGGATAACTAAGGATGTTGATGGAAATCTGAAAAAGGAGAATCTAGGTGGAGTCGCCTTTGTGCCACTAACCGGTAGTTTTGGTCATAAAGTCTAGAGCTCATTTGAAGAATCCATCAAGTGTTGTCATAGTTTTTTTATCCATTAGTCCTCTTTCCATTTTATCTATCGCCCTTCTCACTCGACCTTCGCTGAAATCGTGTTCTTTGCAGAGAAAATCCACAATCTTTTCTGCCTGAGGAGTACTCCACTCCAACGTGTAGTTGTTCGTTACTTTGGGATGAAGAAAAATGTCTTTGACTTTTTCGAGTTCAATTGAAAGCTGAGAATCCGCTATAACTGCTAAAACTTCATCTAAGGTGCCATGTTTCTTGATGAGTTTAAGCGCAGTTTTCGGACCAACCCCCTTTACTCCTCCCAGGTTGTAATCAGTCCCAATAAGAAGTCCTATGTCTATAAGCTGCTCATACGATATGCCTAATTCGTCAATAGCTTTTCTGAGTTCAACAACTTCTGGAGAAACATTTACGTATATTGATTTCCCCGGGAGCTTACGACGTCCAGTTATCGCTACATTACGGATTAGAGTGGGAGCACCGAATAATAGAGAATCATAATCTTGACTAGCACAGAAATCTGCTGCTTTTTTCTTAGACATGTGTGCAGCTTGAGCCTCGCCCTCACTTGGCGCTTGAACCCAGGGTATTCCCATAAGAGACAGTAGTTTCTTGCTTTCTTGTTCCATATAACTGTCTATTCTGGATGTGGCTTGAGCGTATGTACGAGCTTTTTTCAGCTTGCCCTCAGCTAGGGCTTTCTTATATTTGACCCGTGCTTTTGCTTTGGTTTCAATTCTCTGTTTTATTACGACTTTCTTCCTTGCCGGTGGTGTACCATCAAAGACGTAAATCAACTTAATTCCGATTTCCACAAAATTTGAGTTGCGGTACAGAAGTCCGCTAAGATGGCTTGTAACTCTACCCTTCCGGTCTTGTAAAGGAGTGCCATTTGGTTGTCGGATTATGGCAAGGAATTGGTATAAAGTGTTGTAGGCATCGATGGCTATGGATTTCCCTGCAAGGCTTTGGAGCGAAATATTGGCTTTGGGCAACAATTCCTTGAGTTTGACTCCCACAATTTGGCACCATTAGTTGAAGCATTGATCAATAGAAAATAAACCTTACTTAATGAGACAAAACACACACATATAAAGATCTGAGTTCCGGTTGCCCTAAGTTTCTTATGGAAGAGGCGATACGAAAAGGTTTTTAGTTAAGCTTGCTGATTCATGTCAAGCAATTGAGTAACGTCTGCATGAGGTAAAGTTATGTCAATATTTGCAGCACCAGGAGCATATGATCGAGCAATAACGGTTTTTTCTCCAGATGGTCGCTTATTTCAGGTAGAATAT
>JAUWDF010000128.1 GCA_030608925.1 Candidatus Bathyarchaeota archaeon
AATCTTATTAACACTTTCATCGAAATACTAAAGAAAAAGAGGAAAACAAAATGGTAAACAATAAAATAATTGCTGCAGGTGTTGTTGTAATCGTTGTTGTCGCCGCATCCGTTGCTGCGTGGCAATTCTTGTTGGCTCCATCCGAACAGACAATCAAAATAGGCTTAGTTGCTCCATACCAAATACCCGTTGGACAAGACATGGATCGTGCTGCGCGGATGGCAGTTAAAGAAATTAACGATGCTGGAGGAATTTACGGTGCGGACTTGGATGCTAGTCTTAAGATAGAATTGGTAATTGCAGACACAGAAAACGCCAACCCTGAAGTTGCGGTAACGGCAGTCACACGAGCAGTAATACAAGACAACGTTGATCTTCTTATTGGAGGGTTCTCAAGTGGAGCTACTCTCGCCGACCAAGTTGTTGCCATAGAAAACCGTGTCCCCTTCATAATAACCGGTGCTTCGAGCCATCTTGTTACAAGAAGAGGGCCCCAAGCCAACTATGGAGGTCTTCCAGAAGGGCACGCCTTAAGGATAAACGACGTGGAAGGAATGAGCTACATGTTCCACTATTGCACCACCACTTATCACTATTCAGAGACAGTGGCTCATTTCTTCGCTAAAGCAATGAAACCTCTCCTTGATAGTGAATTTGGGTTCAGTGCATCGAGAAAACTTAGGCTTGCAGTTATCTACCGTGACGATGCTTACGGAAAAGGAGTTTGGGATGCAACCAAACATTTCATAGAGGCTGACAATCTTCCAATAGAGATTGTTGCGGAAAAGAACTATCCTAAAGACACGACAACCTTCCAAGCAGAGCTAACCGTCATTAAAGCTGCTAAGCCTGACGCTGTCTATGTTGTAGATTTCACAACAAATACGGCTACGATTTACAGACAGGGCCAAAGTGCTGTTGGATTAAACAGTGTTTACATAGCTGTTGAATGCTGTTAAGAGCCAGAGTTTTACACTTCGATTGGGGAATGGGGCGATTACCAGTTGTTAGAATCGAAATTTGCCTCTTACGCTGGACCGCCGTTCTACTTGCCTATGATGGATACTTACGTAGCGGACTACCAAGAGGAATATGATACGATTCCAGGGATGATGGGAGCTGATACCTACGACGCGTTCTACATAGCAAAGGATGCCATAGAAAGGGCAGGCACATTAGATAAGAGTGCAGTTAGAGACGCCATAGAAACTACTGACTTGCCACAAATGTTAATCATAACTGAGAGTGGTCGCATTGAATTCAGCACTGAAACTGAAACCTACCATGAAATTGCACCATTTACTTTTGTGGAACAGCTCTTTTACGATGAAGAAATTGGCGAGACCAGACCTCAGGTTATTTGGCCTGCAATTGCTCCGGGTGTTGGCACAATAAAACAGACAGAATTTGTGCTTCCCGAAAACTATGAGCCTGGAAGTTAGCCCGAACTTACTAACCCTCATCTTCTTTATTTTTTTAAATCTTCGGATTAACCTTTTATTTATCCTAGTAATGAACATTCGAGGTAAACTAGCAAAATACACGGTTGAGCTTTAAATGATTGATTTGTCGACTTTGATTTTGACGTTAATGTGGGGCGCTGCAATTGGATGCATCTATGTTTTACTAGCCACAGGATTGAACTTGATTTTCGGAGTGATGAAGCTCGTCAATTTCGCCCACGGCGAACTTCTTATGATAGGTGCCTATATGGGTTACTCAGTTTGTATTTTGCTGGGTGTGAATGCCTACATAGCAGTGTTCTTTTCTATGGGTATAGTGGCGCTAATTGGAATCGCTGTTGAAAGGTTATGCTTCCGTAGGGTGCTGGGTTCAGACAAACTGAACGAGATTTTCGTAAGTCTAGGGTTGATTTTGATTTTTGACAATGTTGCCGTCTTGTTGTGGGGCGGAAAATCTAAGAGAATCATCAGTCCATTCGAGAACATGAGCTTGACATTGGGTGAAGTATCAATAAGCTATGACTGGCTAATAGCAGTGGTATTCGTAATTGTGATACTTATTGCCCTATTGTTTTTGATTAAGAAAACCAAGATAGGCATGGCTATGCGGGCAACCAGCCAAAAAAGTCAGACTTCGATGCTGATGGGAATAAATATTGAGCGCATTTACATCTTTACTTTTGCTTTAGGGGCTGCATTAGCTGGAGCTGCAGGCGTACTTTACGGCATCATCTTTCCTTTCAACCCCTATATCGGGGCGTTGCCAACCATCAAAGCCTTTGCTATCATAATATTGGGTGGTTTAGGAAGCATACCAGGAGCCATAATTGGAGGGCTTCTATACGGAATCGCCGAACAAACTGCTGTCATATCTCTCGGCGGCATTTGGAGAAACGCGGTTGCTTTTTCAGTTCTGATAATTGTTCTTGTCCTCAGGCCCAAGGGGCTTTTTGGGGAGAAGGGTGAGTAAATGTTTACAAAAGACATTATCTCTTGGATGGTACAATCCACAAAATCTACAAAGTTTTACATTCTCGTAGCGGCCATCGCATTTTCCCTTGCAATTCCCCTTGTTGTAGGAGCCCCCTTCTTAATTCATGTTTTAACTCTCATTGCTCTTTTCACAATATACGCTTCAAGTTGGAACTTATTGGCCAGTTCGGGGCAAGGTTCACTTGGACATGCAGCGTTCCTGGGTATAGGCGGATTTGTTTCATCATTGCTTGCGATAAATCTGGGTATACCGCCCATAATTGGCATTTTCATTGGCGGTGTCTTCTCAGCAGCGATTGGCTTTTTAATTGGTCTTACATGCGTGAGACTGAAAGCATGGTTTTTGGGTATGGTGACTTTTGGGTTTGCTGTGATTGCCGAAACTTTGGTCAGTCAATTTGATGAAGTTACCCATGGTATCCTTGGTTTTCGGACTCCGCTTCTGGTACCCTCAGGATTATCTTTCTATTACTTTGCTGTTCTCATAGCAACCTTGTCCGTGTTTGCAATATATTTCATAATGAAGTCAAAAATCGGGTTGGCTTTTAGAGCTATACACCAGAACGAATCTGAATCGAGAATGATCGGTATCAACACAGTCAAGTACAAACTTTACGCCTTTGTAATTAGTACTTTCTTCGCAGGCTTATCGGGAGGCCTTTACGCGCACTTTCTTAGATATATAAGCGTTTCAATTTTTGCCGCGGGAAACTCATTCAAACCGCTAATGATGTCAGTAATCGGTGGTCTCGGCACCATCGAGGGACCAATAATCGGCTCGATTATAATAGTTGCTATCGACTCGCTCTTACCTAACATAGACAAGTTTTTGCAGCCTGCTCTGAGCCCGTTATTTCCAGCAGTAAGTTTTGTTGGACCCCCGTTACGTTTTCTAGGCTTAGGTGTATTCCTAGTCATAGTTGTTATTTTCTTTCCAAAAGGAGTCTCCTCCTTGCTCCACAAAATTCATAACTATTTCCGTGCAGAAACAAAAAAGGCGAATAACATTGAGAGGAAATGACTATTTCAGAGAACTCTTGGGAATCAAGGTCCTTGATGCAAAGGATGGATACTCAAAAATGTCTCTGAAAATCTCCAAAGAACACACAAATTTTGTAGGCTTTACACATGGCGGTGTTGTATTCGCACTGGCAGACTGCGCATTTGCCGAGGCAGTAAATTTCGGTGATAAGCAGGCAGTTGCGGTTCAAGTGAACATAAATTTCCTAAGACCCAGTTCAGAAGGGGACCTTTTGACCGCTGAAGCCATAACAATCTCGGAGGGAAAGACTTTCGTTTTATGTAGTATAACCGTCAGGAAAAAAAACAAAACGATAGCTTTATTCTCGGGATTAGCGTACAAAATGCAGTCTGATAAGACGTTTTGAAGATTAACTCCTTCTTTCAGCAATCGATGATTGATCAGACAAAAAAATGCTTACTCT
>JAUWDF010000196.1 GCA_030608925.1 Candidatus Bathyarchaeota archaeon
GGCACTGCATGATATGTATATCAAGAAAAGACCTGTTTTCCATGGAAGAACTGCCTTGTGAAACAGTATCCGAATATTGTTTCAAACCGTCACCCTTAGGATTTTAGTTGGAGCTTATACTTATTATTTATGCTGTTTGTCTGTTTAAATGGACACTTTGCATTGTTAATAGTATATAAACCGTAACATTCACTGTTAAACTTCTCATGTCTGCACGTACGCATAAGAATATGTGTTATTCAGTTTGTACACTGAGGAATATCATTGCTACAAGTCTATGGCGCGCGCAACATCCATTTTTGTGTCTATGCACATTATCAATTGTTAGATAATGCACAGAAATTTATAAAAGCTACGGATGGACCACATTAAAAATGGTCAAGATAGCATGGGGACGCGAGCGCGGAGGACTCAGAAATGAAAGAATCTTCGTTAACTTGGGTATGCTCGAGGTGTAGATGCAAATGGATTGATAATCACACTTCAGAGCCAAGAAATTGTCCTGTGTGTGGATCCAACGTGATTCGTGTTCTCAAAGTGAGAAACGCGTCAACCCACGATCTTCCGACACACCCTCGCAAGAATAATGCTTAAAGTCCGGAGTTATGCCTTAGGTCTGCTGCATAGACGTTAATTGAGGATTGAGGTTAATGACTGAGAAAATCCTAGTTGCAATAAATGGTTCTAAGCGTACGATGCGTGTGCGCATATTGCCGCGAGACTTTTGTTTCTAGAAACGATGGGAGAAAGATGACTTGATGGAGTCAGGAGGGTTAGCCTTCGGTCCTGTACCCTCAAGACGCTTGGGACGAAGCTTAGGAATTAATAACATTCCCGCAAAAACGTGCTCATATTCATGCGTCTATTGCCAGGTAGGGAAAACTCTGAATATGACAACACGAAGACAGTCCTTCTATTTGCCGCAGATAATATTTCAGAAGGTGAGAAAGAAAGCAAATGAGGCGAAATTAAGAAACGAAGAAACTAATTATCTAACTTTTGTGTCTGATGGAGAGCCCACTTTAGACATGAAGTTAGGTGAGGAAGTGTCCTTATTGAAACGAATTGGGATTCCAATAGCTGTTATAACTAATGGATCGCTGATGCACTGCAACGATGTCAAGGGAGATCTGTTAGCGGCAGATTATGTTTCTTTTAAGGTTGATGCCGTCAACCGAGATTTATGGAGACGAATAAATAGACCTCACAAAACCCTCAAGCTTGATCTCATTCTGGAAGGCATAGCTGAGTTTGCAATGGATTTCAAAGGAAGGATTGTAAGTGAAACTATGCTTATAGATGGGATAGATTATGGAAACGAGTTTGAGAAGATAGCAGATTTTCTGCAGCATCTAGAAAAACTCGATAAGGCTTACATAGCGGTTCCAACGAGACCGCCAACGGAAAAATGGGTTAGGCCACCCAAAGAAGAAATCATGAATGCTGCCTTTCAAATTTTTTCCAGTAAACTTGGACCTAGGAAAGTTGAATGTCTGACAGAATACGAGGGAAATGCCTTCGCTTCCACTGGAGAAGTCGAGCAAGACTTGCTAAGCATAACTGCGGTGCATCCAATGCGCAGAGAAGCGGTTGAGGAGCTCGTGAGAAAAGCAGGAGTGAACTGGAGTATTGTTGAAAAACTCCTGCGTACACATAAACTTGTACAGTCAAATTATGAGGGACAGACATACTATCTTCGAAGACTTCACAACCCCATTCAAACTCCTTTATCTGATTCCCAAAGCAGCACTTGTCAAGATAAATGCGCACATACAGGTGCAAGGACATGAAAGCATTTGAAGGGAAAAATCAAGATAAATGAAAATGCATGCAAAGGATGCGGATTATGTGTTACTTCATGCCCATTACACCTCATTCATATCAGTCATCGAATCAATGCCAAAGGATATAATGTTGCTAAATTCATTGACCCAGAAAAAAAATGCACAGGGTGTACACTATGCGCCCTAATGTGCCCTGATGTCGCAATAGAAGTATACAGAGAAAAAAGGGTTGAAATGAGAAAATGATTGCAAAATGCGTGCGTTACGGACCGATTACGAACCGGTAAATAGAATTAAGTGTGTGACCAGACGATTAGAATAGGTACACATCTTCTGGTGGAATGAACATGGAAAAGAGGGAAGCAGCGTTGAAAGTTAGGGATTTAATGACTGAGAATCTCGTTTTTGTCGAAGCTGGAGAGAGCGTGATAGAGGCGGCTAGGCTGATGGATGAGAAGGAAATATCATCGATTCTTGTGAAAGAAGGAAAGGAGTTTGTGGGGGTGATTACAGACCGTAACATTATTGGCAGAGTAGTATCTAGAGGGTTGAATCCCCGAAAGGTAAGAGTTAGTGAGGTGATGAACTCTCCGCTAATAACGATCAGTTCAGGAGCCACTGTCGAAGAAGCAGCGGAAAAGATGAGAAAAAATCGGATACGAAGATTAGTGGCAGAGGAGAATAATCAGAAAATAGGAATGATTACCGAGTCTGACATGGTGCGTGTCGCTCCTGAACTGCATTTTTTGATCAGGGAACGCTCCCAACTAGAAGCGCAATTGAGTCCCACAGAGACTCAAGAGGTAACCTTTGCTGGGTTCTGTGAGGAATGTGGAAACTACTCAGCTGATCTGAGAAATGTTAACGGTAAGTGGATCTGTGAAGAAAGCAGGGGCTAGTGACAAACCGTGCTTATCACAACAATTCCAATGTTGCACGCGCACTCAATTGTGCATTGAGTTGGAATCTACTAACCGAGATCGCTTTCTTCGCCGTAATAGTCGTAAGATGCTTGATTCGCACCCAACTACCACCAACCACCCACAGAGAGAGAAAGTCAAACCTGATTTAACCAATTCAATTAGACCAATAGAACCAACCCAATCTAGTCAATTCAATCAACCCGATGCACACACGCATAGTCTTTTTTAGTCAAGATGTAAATATCCTCTGCAGAGGAGAACGAAGCGATCCGCGTAATCATGTGGGAATAA
>JAUWDF010000162.1 GCA_030608925.1 Candidatus Bathyarchaeota archaeon
CTTTTCAACTCACCAGCCATCATCTTCACTCTTCCATTCCCATTTGGACATTGGTCACAATATACGCCACATACTCCATATCGATCGTTCTTCTCCATCTTGAACACCCTGATTAATTTGGATGATACTTAAGATTCAGAAAACAAGTTTAAAACTTTGCACGTGCATGTGAGGTAACAGAAATAGAGGAGGAGGCGCGCGCGAGGCAGCTATCCAGGAGCCAGTCGCCTAAAAATCTATACCATTGTTTCCAGAGACTTCTTTACTTGCTCTTTTAACTCTTTGATTTTGTCTACTGTTGGCATAACCTTGTTAAACAGATCTTTCCTTGCTTGGATTCCTTCGTTTATGAAGAATGCAACAGCTTCAGATCGGGTCTTAAAGAGCTCGATCTCGACAAGGCCATCTATTTGTTTAAGATTCTCATCGTTTAGCCTCGTCATTACTACGTTGCTTCGTTCACCCAGCTCTTTGTCTAATCGCATGAGAACTTTCTCTTTTATTTTGTCGGCGTCTTCTCCCTCAGGACACCGCATTTTCACCAATATCTTCTTAGCATCCTTGGTTCCTTCTGGATCTGAGCAGCAGACATCTTTCACTTCGTCATCCACATCAATATTCATCTTATCACCCCTTCTAGTAATCTGTATTTGGTAATTTGTAATTGATATACTTAAAGCTTTCGAAGGAACATGCGAGCGCGCGCATAAACAAGATAGTTCTCTTAAAAAAAAGGAGTGTGTGTTATGGGTTGATGCTAATCGGTCTTTTCCGGAACTTCCATGCGCGCATCATCATGCTTGGACACTCAACACGCCAACCAAGGGTAAAATATTTTAAGCTTAATCTTAGAGAATAAAGGAATTGGGGATTCAAATGGCTAAAGAAACAGCTTCCTCAGCAAAGGACTTAGCAATCAGCATCATCGGTCTAATAATTGCGATAATTCTAGCGGTCTTTGCGTTGGGAATCGCTAATTTGGGAATAAGCATTTTCGGGATTACAGGAGACATGACAAAAGCTGCAGCTCTGATTGCAGTAGCAATAATTATTGGACCAACAATAGCAGCATTCGCCACCAAAAAATACTTCTGAACCCCTTTTTTTTTCGGTGTGCTCATGTAGGTATAGACTGATCAATGGTTCCAAATTTAAGAGGATAGAAACTTGAAAAGTAAACTCGAAATACCCCAGAGTAGCTATCTTCACAATTGAATGCCTGAAATTTTGTTAAAGTTGGCACTCGAACGAGGCATTTTTGGTTTGAACTCGAAAAACCCACCTATCGAGGAAAGGTTTGGGACGCACGCGCGCATTCTTAATTGCACATGTGCGTATTCTTCCAAAAGTCATAAAAAGTGAAGATGATATACTGAAGAAAATCCTGGTGTGATGGTATGAATAGAAAGCTTGTTGTGGCAACGGTGTTGGTGTGTGCTCTTTTAGGAATGTTCAGTGTAACCTTAAGGGTTCAGAAGGTGAGAGCAAGCGCAACCATTTACATACGAGCTGATGGAAGCATTGACCCTCCAACAGCAAACATCACAACTGGTGACAATGTTACTTACACGTTCATAGGCAACATTAACGAAGCTATCGTTGTATACAGAGATAACATAGTAATTGATGGAGGACACTACACCGTTCAAGGTTCAGGAGGTGGAACGGGAATCTACTTGTGGAGCGCGGACAACGTGACAATCAAGAGCACAAGAATCAGTTCGTTCTATTACGGCATTTATCTCTGGAATTCTACAAACGACACTGTTTCTAACAATAACATAACGAACAACGAATTTGGTATCTATTTCGATGATTCTTCAAACAACACGATATCTAGTAACAATATTACAAACAACATGGATGGTATCTGGCTCTACCAGTCTTCAAACAACTCGATTTTAGAAAACAGCATAACAACCAACAACTACACCGGTATCTACCTCGAAGGACCACTATCTAACAACAAAATCTCTGGAAGTAACATATCAAACAACCATGACGGTATCCGAATCGACGCTGCTTCAAACAATGAAATCAGGAATAACAACCTGATAGCAAACAATGGAGGTATCGCTCTTAGTGGAAACAATAATACTCTCCACAGTAACACTATATCAGTCAAGTACATCGGCATTGACATCTTTGGAAACTACAATATCATATCAGAAAATAATGTCACAAATTGTGGCACAGGGTTCTTCTTTGGTTGGGATACGGTCTACAATACCATCTCAGGAAACACTGTGAAAAATAACGAGGATGGGTTGTATTTCGAACATGCCTTAAACCATAGTTTGGTGGGCAACCACATTGTGAACAACACACATGGAGTCTATGTTGACTGGTACTCTCGTAATATTCGAATATACCACAACACATTCAGTAACAACACGAAACACATGCGTGTCTCTAATCCCAACAATCCTAACTTCTTGGATAATGGGGTCGAGGGTAACTATTGGAGCAATTATACTGGAACAGATTTGAACCAGGATGGGATAGGAGATTCCCCATTTATCATTGATGCCAACAATACTGACAACTTTCCGTTGATGGGCTCATTTGCGAGCTTTGATATCACTTCGGAATCCACTGTGCAAACACTCTGCAATTCTACAATCTCTAATTTCCAATTTAATTTAACTGCAATTAGTTTCGATGTCGCTGGTGAAAATGGCACTTCTGGCTTTTGCAGAATAACTATTCCAACAACGTTACTGAATGGCACTTACAGAGTATTCGTTAATGGCACAGAGATAGTTCACAACCTATTACCAAGCTCCAACAATACGCACAGTTTCCTATACTTCACGTACGACCTATCAACGAAGGAAGTAATAATTATCCCCGAGTTTACATCACACATCCTCTTACCTTTATTGATGATAGCAACAATGCTAACATTTCTGGTTTACAGAAGGAGATACGCGCGCATAGCAATTTGGTAGTTTATCATCATTCTTTATTCATGCGTACATGTTACTAAAAGAAAGGGCGCGCGTGAGGTGGCTAGCAATTTACGTGATAATATTAGAAAATCTCAAAGAGTTCGTCTTCAGACATTCTTGCTATCACCCAAGCTAGTCCACGAATATCTTCTGGCTTAGCTTCCCCTAATAACTTGGATTTCATTTCTTCGAACATCGACTTGTCTAGTGCAACTGATACTTCCAGTCTGTCGTTTTCTCGCTTGAATCTAGCTTGAATTGAATCCGAGTCCTTTAAGGAGAGCTTTTGGTTACCAACCGTGCATTGTGTAGTGACTTGAAGACCATCTATAATGCAAGAGAATGGAACATGAAGTGGCAATGAAACATCTATGGTCAGCTGATCATCCTTCTGTCGGTCAATTTTCTTCAATCCCACTAGCCCAAGTCTAACA
>JAUWDF010000233.1 GCA_030608925.1 Candidatus Bathyarchaeota archaeon
GCGATAGAAAATGCTCAAGTGTTCAGAAAACGCAAGTAGCTTTTATATGCGCGCTATTCAAACACCTTATAAGGCTTTATATATAGACAGATGCAATTGTATAGCTTTAAGGTGCTTCAAGATGATGAGAGTTGATGCTACTATTAAGATTGAGAATGTTGTTGCATCAGCGACTTTGAAGCAGCGTGTGGACTTGAATGCAGTTGTGAAGGGCTATCCGGGTGTAGAATATAGACCGGAGCAGTTTCCAGGTTTGGTCTTTCGTCTTAAGAGACCAAAAACAGCTACTTTGATCTTCAATTCAGGGAAAATGGTGTGCACTGGCGCTAAATCTGAGAAGGAATCCCGTAGAGCTGTTATGCGAGTAATTAGGGAACTGAAGAAAAGTGGGATTATTGTCAGCGGTAAACCTGAACTGAAGATTCAAAATATCGTGGCCTCCGGAAATCTAGGAGGTCAAATAGATCTCGAGAAGTGTGCTTATGATTTAGAGAAAAATATGTATGAACCGGAGCAATTCCCAGGGTTGATATACCGCATGCCAGTCCCCAAAGTAGTCATATTGCTGTTTGCTAGTGGGAAACTTGTTTGCACAGGAGCTAAGAGAGAACAGGACGTCTATGTGGCAGTTAGCAAGCTTCATTTAGAGCTTGAGAAAAAAGAACTAATTTTTTACGATTGATGGTCATATAACAAGTTTTATTCAGGCATACGCCTAATTTTCCATAAGAATTGTTTTTTCACGGGCTTATTTTTCTCTTCTTTGTTTCAGAATTGTTTCTAATTCCAGATCTGTAATAGCGCCAATTTGGTGTAATGTTGCAGCAGCTTCGCTTGCTTTGAGGAGATAGTGGAAGAGAATCTTTTTTTCCGCTAGTTTTTTCTGTCCTCCTTCTTCTCTGCTGATTAGGACCACTGCGTCGTTTATTACTCCTCCTTCTGCTTGAATCAGGTCTACTGCGGTAAGCAATGATTTTCCTGAAGTTATCAAGTCGTCGAGCAGTAGAACTTTATCACCGGGCATTAATATCCCTTCAACCTGGCGTTCTCTCCCATGTTTTCTATGAGTTGGACGTGTGTAGATGAATGGTTTATTGAGTTTGTATGCTACGACTGAAGCAAACGGTATCCCGCCTGTAGGAACTCCTGCAATTCTATCAAAGTTATCCGCTTCAACTCGATCTTTGATGAGTTCAATATATATGTGGCAGATTTTGCGGAATGCATTTGGGAAGCTAGGTACTATTCTAAGGTCTATGTAGTAGGGGCTTATTCTTCCGCTGGTGAGCTCAAAGGTGCCGAATTTGAGAGCTCCAATCTTGTACAGTATGTGGCAAAGCTCTTCTTTGGCTTGTTCTTTGTTTTTGTTCATTTCCTTCGCTCCTTGCCCACAATGTAAACATTGCCTCTTTCAGCTACTAAACATTTTATCCTAGGCTGTTCCTTCGTTAGTATTCCACAGAATGTCTTTAAGTCAGTCTTTGAAGCAGCATGGTAGGGAGAGGCCACTTTTGGTTTTACAAGCTTAACGATTTCCACACCCGTTGCAGGGGAAGCTCCAGGTGCTATTCCGACACTGCAGAATGTGACATCTGGTTTGTGTTCCTTGCCTATCTCTTTCATTTCAGGAAATGGCATGCTATCTGCGGTGTGAAAGATTTTGACGTCGTCCTCACTTGTGACTAAATATGTAACGGGAGTTACAGCTACTAGGTGATTACACACTTCTGCTCTGATGGTGACTTTGCCGATATTAATTTCAGTTCCTGGCTCCATCGTCTGTAGATTCCCATTTGTTATTGAATTGGCGAGTCTTGAACTAGATGTAGGATCAGCGAGAACTTGGCATTGGGTTTCCCTCTGTAGCTTACGTACTAGAGGACTGTCCAAGTGGTCATATTGCTCATGAGTGATGAGGATTGCATCAACGGTTGAGAAGGTTTTTGTTTTGACGTCAACTGGGTCTATCACTAGCGTTTTTGAGGGTGTTTTTATTGTTATCCCCGAGTAGGTATTAAACCATTTAAAGGCGATCTCGTTTGTTTTAGGAATCGTTTTGTCTATAGACATCCAAGCACACCATCTAATTAGTACAAATCCTTAACTAAAAGAACTTTTGTTGAGGTGAGGTTGGAAAATTCACGCGTCAATGAGATCATTTAGCACAAGCCAGCAACCATCTCGTAGGTGTTACAGATTGCGATCTCTTCATCTGGAGAAACTGTTCTTTCAATAACTTGAATTTCTGCTCTTGAACATTCACCATCTACCCAGTGTTTGCAGTCTCTTCGGTCACACACGACTTGAGTCATCTTGCTTATTACCTCTGCAGTATTGTTTTTGTTCAAGCTTTAATGTGTATCTGAGGGCGAGTTACCCTGAGTTCCTTTATTCGCCAAAAGGAGCGATGTTCGACGAAACTAGAGCTTCGATATACTTAAAAGCTCTAGGTCTCAACTGTTTTCCACTATTCGGAGGTCCTTTTAGATGGTAGATGTTTGGCTCCCATACAACAAGACAGAAGTCTGTGCACGTATCCCAACTCGAAACCTGCTTGGCATCATTGAACCCAAGGAAAAACCTGGTGTACCTGATCCTGAAGCTGAGGTTTTAAGATCGCTAAAGAACCCAGTGAACTCCAAGCCCT
>JAUWDF010000156.1 GCA_030608925.1 Candidatus Bathyarchaeota archaeon
AGGTGAAGCAAATCCTAAGTAGACTCCATGATAAAGCTAACAAAGATGAAAACATCATGCCAATAATAGTTGAGGCTGTTAAGACTTATGCAACAGTAGGTGAAATATGTGAAGTCCTACGAAAAGTCTACGGAGAATACAAGGAGCTAATCGTTATTTAGGGAAGGTGAAAGAGATATGGAGAAGAAAATTCGAGTTCTTATTGCAAAACCAGGTTTGGATAGTCACGACAGAGGAGCAAAAGTGGTAGCAAGAGCTCTAAGAGACGCCGGAATGGAAGTCATCTACACAGGGCTAAGGCAAACACCAGAACTAATCGTTGAGACTGTGCTACAAGAAGATGTTGATGTGTTAGGTCTAAGCATTCTATCGGGCGCTCACATGACGCTTTTCCCCAAAATAATGAAGTTAATGGAGAAAGAAGACTTGGAAAACGTCCTCGTTTTTGCAGGTGGAATTATACCTGAAGAAGACATTTCAAGTCTAGGAAAAATGGGAATAAAAAAGGTCTTCGGTCCTGGAACTACAACAAAGACAGTCGTCGATTATGTGAAAGATAATGTGAAAGCTGTTGAAGGGAATTGAGTAGAGTTCAGCAGCTTGTGGTTGAGATACTTAAAGGAAACCGTAAAGCAATAGCTAAAGCCATTACCTTGGTTGAAAGCAATAACATAGAAGGTCAGAAACTAGCGTCATTATTATACTCTCACACAGGAGAAGCGCACATCATTGGAATAACTGGACCAGGCGGTGTTGGCAAAAGTACACTAGTAGAAAAACTGGCTAAGGAGCTTCGAAATAAAGGAAAGTCAGTGGGAATAATTGCCGTGGACCCGACAAGTCCATTCTCAGGAGGTGCTTTTTTAGGTGACCGCATACGGATGCAAGGTTTAAGCTTAGATGAAGGAGTCTTTATCCGAAGCATGGCAACTCGCAATAACCCGGGTGGTTTGGCGAGAGCTACCAAAGATACCGTTCGCATTCTAGATGCGTCAGGGAAGGACGTGGTTATTGTCGAAACTGTGGGAGCAGGACAATCGGAAGTGAATGTAGTAGGAGTAGCTCAAACAATTGTAGTGGTTCTGGCTCCTGGCTTCGGTGATGAAATCCAAGCTATAAAGGCTGGAATGATGGAAATAGGCGACATATTTGTGATGAACAAGGCAGACCAAGAAAACGCTGATAGGGCAGTAATCGACATTCAAGCCATGCTAGGACTAAGTGATAAAAAGAGCAAATGGAATCCGCCAATAATCAAAACCATCGCTACAACTGGTGATGGAACCCTTCAACTTCTGGAGAAGATCAACGAACACAGGAAATATCTTGAGGGGAACGGAGGTTCCATGAGACAGAAGACTCTCATTGAAATGGAGGTTATCGAAGCCATCAAGCAAAAAACAACCTAACACATACTACATTCGCTCAGAAAAAGTGGCAGACTCAGTTCTCTTATTGCCAGCGTCTTAGCAAAGGAAGTAGATCCCCTAACTGCAGCTGAAAGAGTCGTTCAAGACCAAATTAGACATACTAACCCTGACAAGGACTGTTCCGGGAAGGAATAGTTTGACCACGAAACACAATCTTGAAGTTGGTTTGGTGCAAGTTTACACAGGCTTGGGAAAAGGGAAGACCTCAGCAGCTTTTGGGCTAGCTCTCAGAGCCATTGGGAGGGGATTCAAAGTGTATGTTATACAATTCATCAAAGGTGGTTTTGACTATGGAGAACTCTACTCAATAAAGCAACTTCCAAACCTGAAACTGAAAGCCTTTGGTCGAGGTAAATTCATTACTGAAAAACCACCAAGAGAGGTTGACATCAAATCCGCCAAAGAGGCCTTGGAATTAGCTGAAAACGTGGTTAACAGTGGCAAATATGACATTGTAATATTGGACGAAGTCAACGTAGCTCTAAGCCTGAAACTAATCAACACTCAGAGAATCGTGGAACTGGCCAAGAGCAAACCAAAAAATGTAGAGCTTATCTTGACTGGACGAGATGCCCCTACTGAAATCATTGAAATAGCTGACCTTGTCACAGAAATGAAGGAGATAAAACACCCTTTCAAAAAAGGAGTACTACCCAGAAAGGGCATTGAGTTCTGAATTCCCACGCTAGCATCTTTTTCTCACATGCTGTTAAGGACACTTGGATAACAAGCCTAATTTGGGAAGGGAACACCCAGCTTACTAACCACAATTTCTTTATAAAACTCAAGCGCTTCGTTTTGTGTCTTTGCTCCCTCAACAACCATTATACCGCTTTTGAGTAAACTTCCACGGATTCCTTTCTCCGTTGAGAAAGTTAGACCAAGTCTGGACATAACTTCTATTTTCCCAGCATTTTTCTTCAAGATTTCTGGTAGGTTCTCAATATTGAGGTTCAATCTTTTCTCAGGAGCTATGATGAAAACCCTTCGACCGTTTCTTCCACATTCTTCTTCTACTAATAAATGTTTCAAAGCAGCAGGTCGGGTTCCTTGTTCACGCCCACAAATTGGACAGCTTTCTATTGGTGCAATGGCGATCTCTTCAAAGCGCATAGAACTTAGATCACAGTAGAGAAGCTTATTTGCTAACATGGGTTGTCTCGTAGTTAGAAGTCTGATTGTTTCAGCAACTTCCAAGCTGCCAATGATTCCAAGTATTGCGGGGTGAACTCCGACTGTGCCACAACTAGGTAGATTTTTGTCTTCAAGTTTTCCATAGAAACACTCTAGACACGCAGTTTCATTTGGTATTATTGTAGAGACATTGCCAAATGTCGATATTGCAGCCCCGAAAACATAGGGAATCCCCAGCTTCGCACTTGCTCTATTCACAGCATACCGAGCTTTCATGCTGTCTAAACCATCAACAACTACGTCCATTTCCTTCAATGTTTCTACTGTGTTACTCTCACTCAAAGAGATGGGAAGAGGTTCCAGCTCTACATATGGATTCAGACTTTTTAGCTTGCCAACTGCTGCTTCCACTTTTGGAAACCCGATTGCATCAAAACTATAGAGATGTTGTCTCTGCAGATTTGATTCTTCAACAAAATCTCTATCAACTAATCTGAGGTGCCCTACACCCATAGCAGTCAATTGAATAGCTATAGTGGAGCCTAGTCCGCCTAAGCCAGCAATGCAGACTTTTGATTTCTTTAATTTCTGTTGGCCTTCATATCCTATCTCGTCCAGAACTATTTGTCTTGAGTAAAAGCGGAGTTCCGCGTCAGTGAGTTTCATATTTACACCTAGGCAAGTAGAATTTCCCCATCTCAGACTCATGGTTGTGTTCATCTGGAGTTTCGATGCTTAGTCTTTCCGCCCGGTCTTTTCTGTCGATTTTCACCTTCTTCCACCTTCAGTTTCCATGGTGTTGAGATATCTGTTAGCACAATAATCTATCTGTTCTTAAGCTTTATATCTTGAATATGTTTGACCTTGCTAAAATTGTTGAATATAGGGTTTGAGTTCATGCG
>JAUWDF010000235.1 GCA_030608925.1 Candidatus Bathyarchaeota archaeon
GCATTATGGCTTTTGTTTTATCGGTAATTTTCTCTTCGATCTCACCTACATCGATGTTGTAGGTTACCGGTTCAGAGTCAACAAATACTGGTGTTGCACCCGAAAAGATCACTGGATTAGCGGTTGCTATCATTGTCAGTGTAGGCATTATGACCTCGTCTCCTTTACCTATACCCAGCGCAACTAACGCCAAATGCAAGGCAGTTGTTCCACTTGAGGTGGCAATTCCATGTTCTGCATTACAGAATCTGCTAAATTTCTCCTCAAATTCTACAACAAAATGGCCTTTTGATGATATCCAGTTTGTCTCTATACAATTAGCCAAATACTTGAGTTCATTACCGCCCATAGTTGGTTCACAAACCGGTATTTTGATATTTGTCATCTGATTATCACCGTTTTGAAATCTTGGTTTTCAACAGTGTTTGAGGTTTCCTCACTTTTTTGAGGATGAATCTGTCAATATTCATCAGCTTATCCAGCTCCTTATTTATCGTCTCATCCTTCCGGTCACACACTCTGCATCCCATCTGTTGGACTGGCATTCTGAGCATAGCTTTCCTAATCTCCGAATCCCAGATATCCCAAAAACGGAGTCTAGTGATATTTCCATAGCTCAAATTCAGATAATCTTTTAGAGCGACTTGCGGACAAGGGAAGACATTCCCAGCTTTGTCAATAGTTGCATTAAACCTCTGTGCCCAACAGTTTCTAAACTTCTCATAATGTTCGGATTCTTTGAAGTTTAGTACTGCTATACTGTCATCCTCATATTCTTTGAGCAAATCAAATGTCTGAGCGATTCCTCCCTCGTCTAGAAAGTCTATAGGATCGGCCACGTTGGGCACCTGTGGCACAGAGAATCTCATCATATCAGCGTACGCGCCAAAAGCTGCTATAAATTCATCAATCTGTTCTCGAGAAGAGTTGCTTCTGAATAGCAGATAGGCGAGGTTGATTTTAAGAGAGGACCGCTTCTTGACTTTTTCAGCAAAGAGACGAACTACGTTTTCCTTGATCCTATGAAATGCCATGCTACTTGAGGGCAACCCATGCAACTTATTGTATGTGGAAGCATCTGCTGCATCAATTCCTATAGTTATATACTTGCCTCTGCCACTCTTGTCGTTCAGCATGCTTATTATTGTGGGGTTTAGAAAATGCCCTTTTGTGTGAACGCCGAAATCAAATCCTTTTTCTATGACAGTTTGCAGGAGGCTACAAATATCTGGATAACTTAGTGGATCACTTGCTATTCCTGAGATTTCGATAAATGGTCTGCAGTCAATCAAGTCGTCAAGTAATTGGGAATAGTCTTTGATACTGATCAAACCATCGCAAAGCGCCTGTTGTTTGCCATAGCAATATACACACCGAAATGACCCACAATGGAAACTAGGGTGAAGTTCCACTTGAAGAGGGAAGTTGTTAGTTCGAACTAGCCGTTCCAAAAGATCTCTAACGTAGTTATACCGAAACATTGTAGGCAGACTCTTCAAGATTTTGCAGGTGCAGGAAAAACTCGTGACGAATGGTCAATATCAGTCCTGAACAGCATAGACCCAACTAGGATAATGCGCGCGCGGATTCTTGCTTAGGCTACAAGGAGTATTTGGTAGACTCTGACGATGACTGTGAACAGGAAAGCGAACCCAAACGCAAGCGCAGTTCTACTCAAAACCTTCCGTTCTATGGCTAAATTCCGCTCCCGATATGACGACGCTAACTCAGATGTAATCAAGAGGACCAACGCTGCTACCCCAAGGACAAGGCTAATGTCCCAAAAGGAAAGTGGAAACTGCAAATCTATCCCTCAACAAAACGGTAATAAATATCCATGCTTTTCCCATCTGCTGAAAACTTATTTCCATCCATAACGACTGGTCTGCCAGAGGCCCTAGTCAAGGCACAAGCTATCGAACTACACAAAGGACACCCGAAACTTCCACAAACTCCTGAGACCATCCTTATTCCCTCACACAAGTCTTTGTAAACCGAGCCTTCAACCCTAACATGAACCCTATCGTCTTCAACACGCAACTCAAAATCCTCAGCAATCTCCAAAGCTTCAACAAAAACCTTAGGCAAGTTCCTAATCAAATAGTCCAGATCAACTTTGATGAAGCTGGTTCCAAGCTCTTTCTCAAAGAGATTCGCCAAGGCAACTCCACTGGGAACCAAAAAAACACCATTTGGGTTCTTCAAGAAAACTCTGTCTTCAGCCGCCCCAACCTCATCCAAGGTAGGTACATAAGCCTCTTCCTTGGCAGAAATAAATACAAGCCCGCTGCTCAGATCCTTCACATAACGCGGAGGAAGATACACACATTTGCCCTTCAAATCAAACTCAGAAACTAACCTCCGCACATTCTCAAGCAAAGAATAAGAAGCAGAATCCAAAAGATCCGCATTAACTAAGCTGGTCGGCTTCAAGAAAAAGAGTATGATACCCCAAAAAACCAGCGGTAATCCAATCATAGCCAATACAGAAGAGGAAAAAATCATCGAACCCGCTAGAACGGCAACGCCAACAAACGTTACCGCATACCCTGCTAGACGAGTTGGCAACCGCCTATAGCTCCAGACTTTCCTCCTTAATTCCTCCAACTCAGCTTCATACTTGGCAACCTTTTTAGC
>JAUWDF010000028.1 GCA_030608925.1 Candidatus Bathyarchaeota archaeon
TTTTTTTCCATAATCAGCTTCACTCTTTCCTCCGCTCTTACTTGGCCAACAAGTTCATGCGTCGTCCGTTCGTCGTCGTCCGTTGAATGAGAGAGAGAGAGAGGATACCTTGGTGCTCCGGACGGAATTTGAACTCTTCTCAGCTGGGTTGGCAGTTTTTTTATTCCACCCAAAATTACCTAGGTAATAGCTGGAGAGAAATGGAAAACGATAAAAAAGTATATTTTCACCTCCACAAGCCTAATATCAAATCCTCAAACGAGACATTGCGCGTTGTACATAGCTGTAGTGTTGTGTGCGTCCACTCATGTATCATCAAATGTTTTGTTGGCTGCGGAGTGCAGTTGCGACTCTATCCATGGGTCTATGGTCAGCGTTAGTGAGCGCTACATAATCCTCTAGTTCAAGGCTCTTTCCCGGCTGTAGCTGGACCTTTGATATGACGAAGAGTTCCAGCATGGTGTTTCCTAAGTCCAGTGATAGTAAGGTTGATTTTTCTCTGTTCCCTGCAATTACAGCGAGGCCGAGTTTCCTTCCTCTGTTTCTCACAAGCATCCATCCTTTTTCTCGTTGAACCCCGGAAACTGCGAAGCCATCATGTCTCTTGAACTCGTAGATTCTGTCGTCTCTTGGAAAAACTGCCTCATTCTTCTTTAAGTCGCCTCCTACTTTTGGGGATATCCATAGGAAGCTGCTGAAGCTGAAACTGGCCGGTGTAGGGTTCTCGAATCTACGTTTAATTTTGATGATGTTGCTGTGGGGTAAGGTCAGATATGAGATTGATCCCAGTGTTCCCTTGATCTCCTCTTGTTGTTGTGATTTATACGCGAATTGTATGCCTTTCCATGGGGCTTCCTCAATGAGCTTTGCTTTGTGTGATTCCTCGTGAGTTTTCGACTTTTGGAAATCAAAATTCTCTCCCATGTACAGTGCCCTTACTCCTCCGGAGTAATTTTCCAGAAACACCTTCGTTCCGATGTTGGGGAAGCTTGTATCTAGCTGATTATCTTCGTCTTTTCCTAGGAAATACAGGCATCCTGCAAATTCTGCGCTGGCTTTGAAGAGGAGAAAGTCATTAGAAATCTTGAACACTGTCTTGCCCTCCTCGTTGTCCTGAACGATTCGTACTTTGGACTTTGAAGTCTTTGATAGAAGACATAGGTCCATTGGGAATTGGATTTGCTGGCTGTCAGTGGAGAGGTTGATGGTTCCTTGATGTATGCCTAAGTCTGCTTTGAGTGGAGGAATGATTGATATGTTGCTGCTGAAGGGCGTTTTCGCGTTCACTTTGCTGATCGATATCTTTGACGGATTAACTTTCCATCCTCTCGGTGGCTTCAGTGTAATCTTCCCTGTGGCTTCTTTGCTCCTTGAATTCGTGACTTCAAGCTTGGTCAGCAATTCGGTGCTGTCATACAGCAGGCTTTTCGCTAGTTTCATGTTGAAGAGGGGTTGTGATCTTACAATCTCGTCTTTGGGGTTGAGAGCTCTCTCGATTAAAGACTGCCATCTCCTGCGAATGGTCTGCCAGTCTCCTTTCTCGAGAACATAGTAGAGTTCTGAGGTGCAGGCTGATTGGCCTGGCTTGATTTCACCTAGAGCATATTCTGGAAGGAAGAGTGATTGATCGCCGATTCTGATCTTTGAAAGTTTCTTCTTTGACCATATCCGCCCGAAGCAGAAATCCTCATCGTGATTCTGAAAGGCTATCCACGATTCTCCATATTTGTCAGGTTCCATGGGGAGATCTGACTCTGAGACTGGGAACTCTATCATTTCGTGTTCCATAATTTCTTCTAAAGGGACAATCATTGTATAGTTGAATCTCTCTCCGCTGGCTCTTCCAGAGATGCGGACGCGCACTTCGTAGGTTGCCTCGGGGTTCACATTGACTATTCTGACATGTTCTTTGATCAGTGAAACGCCTGTGTAGAATGTTAACATCCTGGTCATCTTGAGACCAGATTTGTCTTGATGCATCCTTGAAAGCGTTATTTCAAGGCTTTCCGGGTTCTGGTGGATCTCGTAGTCGTACTCGATTGGTCTCACGAATCCGAAGGGTGGTCCCACCCTGATCTCTCCTTGACTCCAGATCCTCCGCTTTCCATACCTGGCGTTCTTGTATGTGATTGCTAACCGTGCCCCTCTCAGCTGAACTTCAGCGGAGAGATTTTCAGTCTCGATGATTACTGCTTTTCCCTGTTTCGTGTCCTCTACTGAGGCAACGATGCCTCCTGGTCTCAGGCACTTAGCGAAAACCGTGTTGGTCTTGGTCTTTACGTGGACTCCGTGAACTTTGCCTCTGGCGAATATGCTGAATGGGATGGTTGAAGTTAGCTGATCCTCATCAATCTTTATACCAATTGTGCAGCCGAAGTGGCTCTTCCCAGAGATTTCCATTGGAATGCGGTTATTGCCTAGGGAGAGCCTGTGATCTTCATCGATGAGGAAGATATGTCCCTTGAAGGTTTCTTCTGAGTTGTTGAAGGCATTCAGCTGTATTTTACCAGTTGTCCCAGGGGTGACAGCGATGTTTTCTGGTTGAGTACTGAACTCGAGCAGGGGTAGTATGCGCATCCCGATTTCAAGGGGTACCAATTCACCGTTGACAATCAGGTTGGCTTTGATTGATTTCTGCTTTCGCGTTATGTCGGGGACTTCGATCTCCGGGTTCACTGTAAACTTAGCGTTGAGTATGATTGAAGCGTTGTTCTTAACTCTGAAGGCTTGTTGCGTACTTGTTGAGAAAATCAGGCCCTCGAAGCCTGTCAGGAACATTGATCCTTCAATGGGGTTTTGGGTGTCGTTTCTGACCTCAATTGTGAGTTCTTGCTCCAGTCCTGTGATTACTTTGTGTTTCCCGAGTCTGCAGGTTATCTTTAGGTGTTTGCCATCGAAGGTTTGTTCGATGCCTGATATGCCTTTGCCGTATCGGTCAACCCAGACATTGAGGTGGTCCTCTCCTTTTGAGAATTCGTATGGGAAGACTTCCATCTCACCGAACTTATGGCTGTCTGGGGTAAGTTGCAGGTTTCGTGTCTGTGATGAGTACCAGTCATGCTTCTTGAAGAATTCTCGTGCGAAGGGGAGGCGTAATATTCCCGGGATGTAATCCTCCATTCCAACGCTTGTCTCTGGTACCCAGAACATGCCACATTTCTTGTATAGGGGTACAGCTCGCAGGTTGCCAGCCCAAGTGTTCAGATCCACCCGTCTCAAGTTGTTCTTTGATGCTTCTTGAAGCGCTTTTAGGAGTAAGGCTTTGCCATGTCCCTGGCTCAGATAGTCCGGGTGAACTCCTAGTACTCCGATGTAAGCCGCCTCTGCGTCTTCATAATGAGGGTGAACGGTGCAGATCCCCGTGAAATTGCCTTTGTGGGTTGAAATTAGAATGCAGATACTCCTAACCCCGACTGGGAAAGAGTCGAGCACCCTTTCAGCTGTATAGGGAACACCTCCGGTGAAGCCTCCTGGCCAGAGGCCTTCCTTGTCAAAAGAATTGAAAAGCTCCGCTAGCTTCGAAGCATCTTCGTGTCGGAACTCAATGATTTTCATAGCAGATTTCCGCCTTTTGCTCATTCTTAGCGATCCTCATGTACAGCGCGTATACGCACGCGCATGATGAGAGGAGTGGTGACCCATTAATTTAGGATGTTGGTAAAAATGGTCACTTGGCTGATCACATCCTCGCTGATCAGGAAAAACAGAATTCTCTCCTCGATCATGCATGCCACCATACGCGCGCATCTTTCAATGGAGCAGGACTTTAAGTCTTGAAGATTTGGTTCTCTTAAATTCTAATCGCTCACATTCATGAAAAACCATAAAAGCTGTAAGCTCTTCGCGAATTGCATCAAGAGCGTCTCCCTCGTCCTTCTTAGTTAAACTCAGTTCCAAGTTAGCCAAGGTCAGTGTGCAAGATTTGCGATCTACTTTAGGATCTAGGCGACCGACGATCTTATTGACCCAAATGATGGGCATGCATGCATGTGGAAAGTGGCGTCAGCGTTTAGATGACAAGCAGCTGATTTATCAGCCATTCTTCACCCTCGCTTGGAATCAGACTGAAAATAAAACCCAAGCGATGGGTTATTCAAGGTGGGAATCAGAAGTCTTACACTATAGTAGCAAGAAATCAATATAGGTTAAAACTACGAGGGGTAAAATAGACCCTTAGATTTACCCCTTGCCAATAAGTAAGGTTTGAGAACGAATCTACTATTTGCACACGCACAAGCACAACCATTATTGTTCAGCTAACTTCTTTGTCAGTTTATGCACCCTTTTCAAGGTGATCATGGTACTTGGGTTTCGACTCCTCGTGGAAATATTCTCTGGTTTTAACTTCTTTTTTCTTTATTGTTTTATTACACCAAGGGCAGTCCCTCGGCAGTTCTGCACCCATGTCCCACTGAAACTGGGTAAGGCTGACGTTCCGCTTACAGGTCGGACATTGTTTAATTCCCAAAATTCTATTGCCCCTTTAAGTTTTGAATTATGAGCCTACCTAAGCTAGCTCGTTAAACATATTATGGGCTATTAGGTATTTATTCAAGTCGTTGAAAGAAAGGAAAATTGAATATTTTCGTAGTAATTGGGTTTGGGTTTGTGTGTGTGGGATTAAAATTTACCCCCCCCAGTCTTCTATCATCTATTCTGCCGTATCTTACGGCTTTGGTTTGAGATTTTCTAGTGCTTTCTCGATTGCCTGTTCAGCCTCCTTATATTTCCGTGCTTGAGTCAGCTTCCAGCACAAATCGCAAAAATGTTTGGTAGTTTTAGTGGCTCTCCCATCAAGTCTCGCCCAGTTGTACTTCGAGTACATCCTTGACAGGTTCCATGTTTCTTCGCTACCTAGGACAAAGACCACTCTATTGTCTTGCTTTTTATTAAAACTGCATCCAGGGCAGCTAAGATGGCTAGTTGTGCGTTGTTGCCTTTGTATTTGTGTGACTTGTGCTGTGAATGCGGATAACGCTACATAACATATTGGACCCTTCACCGCGCTTACGTTTGTTCCGTCAATTATGAATTCGTCGTTGATTTGAAATCCTGCAGGACATTTGCCGAATATCCTACTGGGTCCTATTCGCACTCTCATTGTGTTGATCCTCCCTTTGTAATTTCAAATATCACGTTTCCGCCAAGTCCCGTGGCAGGATCTGGGCATGAGGTTAAAATTTGCTCTCCTTGTGTGATTCTGGACATATTGGACAAGATTGCACTCAATGCGAAGATGCAGAGATTTTTAGATTGTTCCTTATTGACACATGCGTTGGTAAGGTCAACAATGATTTCATCACCTAAAATGTACCCAGCATTGCATTTACCTGTTACCTGAACAACTTTTGCACTTGCTATCTTCATGGTTGTTTCACCTTCAACTAAGATGTTTGACAAATTAATAATAGATTATCTTTGAATTTGGCGGACCCAAAAGTGTGTGTGTGTGTGGGGGGGATTAAAATTTAACCCCCACACAATTTAATTGACCCAATCTAATCCAATCAAGTCAATTTGCTTAGACAATCTAAACAACCCAACCATTGCCAGCTAATCTAACCAACCGAATGGGTGTATATGCGCGCTCATTTGATAAACTGACATGTTGAGTATACCTAGTCGATCAAATAACCTATGAAATCGTAATTAGAAACAATCGCAAAGTTATTATAAATAGCAAAAAGAATTCTGTTAAGACATAAAGATGACGGTGCATGAATCGTAATTACTTTCTGAATTATAGACTTGTAAAACTAATTCATCCGTGTAAATCTAAAGATGGAAATTTAACTTATGTTTCATCATTAAAAGTTCATTTAAAAGATAAAAGTAATACCATTTATGACATGGTAGATCATTTTGAAAAAGAGCTGGGTTCGAAAATAAAAAAGACAATAGAACAAGTTAAAGAAATAGTTTTATTGAGAGAAATTATTAACCTCCATAATATTGATGGCGTTAAAAGCATGAACCGGATAAGAACAATGGTTAAAGGAATAAAATCTGGAAATGATATTCTATCTCCAAGTGGATTACCTAATATTAAGTTAGTAAAGACAGAGCAATCGGAATGGATCTTGTTTGATGGGCACCATTCTTTACTTTCTTACATGATTGCTGGAAGGACATATTTACATGAGGTTCCTCATTTTGTTATCGAAGACGAGAAGGGCCATGTAAATGATAAAGAAATTCTTATTTTTTTCGGAATGCATTCCAAGAAATTGAATGAATCCGGTTGGAGAAAATATGTAATAAATTGGCAAGCAGCAAAAGAAAGACAATTATGTAAACGAGAGCAAAATAATATGGGTGAACTCTTAGATTCATGCGCACGCGCGCGCCAGTAACCATAGTGGAAGTGAAAGAGGTGGTGAGTGCTTTTCAGGGAGTCCACTTGTTCGCAACGAGTGTGGAATACTTTAGAGTTACGAGAGTTGGGAGTTGGATTGGATGGATTTTTAGTTTCTGCTTCGGAAGCATTGTTCTAGGTTTACCTCCTCTTCATAATTTTATTCTTGTCTTGTCTGCTTTCTCGCTTGCCACAGCCAGCGTCTTCATCTTGAATCAATACTTCGACGAAAAGGAAGATCAAGCGAACACGTTCAAGTCTAGTTTGCCCGTTGCCTCAGGGAAAATAACGCCTCGAATAGCGCTAATCTTCTCTCTAATGCTAATTGTCTCGTGTTTAATCCTAGTAGTCTTTGTTAATACAGGTCTTACATTGCTGTTTATTGTCTATCTTGTGTTTGGAGCCGCATATTCAGCTCCCCCCTTCAGGTTGAAAACTGTGCCAGTTGCGGACTTCATTGTTTCAGGTATGGGGGGTGGCTTCATGCCCTTCCTGATGGGGTTGGAGTTAGTTGGCGGAGTAGGTTCCAATATTTCAGTAATTCTTTCCGGTGTCGTTCCGTTGATGCTAATCCACTGTGGTGGTCATATTATTCAAGCTGTTGGGGATTATGAGGTTGATCGTAGAATGGGAGTTTACACCTTTGTTGTCAAGTATGGAAAAAAGAACGGTGTAATTGTCGCTGGAATCCTGTTTCTGTCAGCAGGCTTCTTGCCGTTGTTGTATTCGGTTTTTGGTCTACTTCCTTACGAGCATTTGCTAATTTTTTTCATCCTCTTTCCACTCTCCATGCCAATCATCAAGCGTTATACTGCTGTGTTGAAAAATCCGTCATCGCAAAACGTCATTAGCATGCAGAAAACTGCCACAAAATATGGAGTTATCGGGGCAACAGTGGCGCTTTTTTACATAATTCTAGTTAACACAGCCAGCATTTGATGACCTTGCTTTGAACACTCACGAGTTCCCATCCCTTTTCCCCTAAAGTGTTTAACTCACTTTCTATA
>JAUWDF010000185.1 GCA_030608925.1 Candidatus Bathyarchaeota archaeon
TAACAATTGGTCCACAAATCTTCAACAATGTAACCATCTCACCTAGCACTGAATTGTTGCTCCAACCTGGAGATAATCTTACGATCCAATGCCTTTGGAATTGGGAAACATTCAAGGGACAAGAAGCAACAATAACTGTCCATACTAAACAAGGATTCCACGTGTCTAATACTACACTGATCCAAGAGGCATTTGGAGTGCCTGTTGCCCTTTTCGAGTATACTCCTCAATACCCACATAGTTACGAATCGATACTGTTCAACTCCTCAAAAAGCTATGATACGTATGGCGACATCATTGATTACTTCTGGGATTTCGGAGATAGCGCAAATGATACAGGCGAGTTGGTAACTCACTCCTATGGAGACCATGGAAACTATACAGTCACACTACTAGTCACTGACGATGATGGACTAACTGACATAGTTTTAGTTAATATCACAGTCATTAACCAATCCCCCATCGCTCTATTTACTGAATCAGCGACCACACTTTTCACAGAAGAAATTATTTTCCTTAACGCTTCACAGAGCTTTGACCCAGACGGAACTATTTCTAGTTACTTCTGGGACTTTGGAGACGGTAATAACAACACAGGAATTTTCGTGAACCACGCCTATTTGGATGATGGAATTTATATGGTCTCCCTTACGGTAACAGATGACGATGGATCCGCTAATACCACCAGCGGTTTTAATACAATTCTAAATAGAGCTCCATACGCATCCATTGAAACGTCCATTACCACAGCCTTAATAGACCAACAAATTCTATTCAACGCTTCAGCCAGCTACGACCAAGATGGCGCAATAGAAAGCTACTTTTGGGATTTTGGTAACGGTGAAAACGCTACAGGAATCACCGTGAACTACGCATACTCCACTAATGGAACTTACATGGTAACCTTGAACGTAACAGACAATGATGGCGCAATGACTCAAGCTAACATAACAATAGCTGTTGTTCCAAGCGTCCCCACGACAACTTTTCTCCTCTCAACAGAATCCTCTAAAAACAGCACACCCTCCTCCTTGCACCCTTTCGCTGTCAAGTTACAATCTTCCAGATGGAGACCCAGAAATCCATCCACTACCTTATTTTAACCATGAATTAAGCGAAGTCTTAATCTTCAACTTCAAACCCATTAATGCCTTCTAATGAATCACTCAACGAGGAGTAAAAATGATGGAGTATGATGCTGTTATAGTAGGAGCAGGCATTATTGGATTAGCCACAGCCTACCAAATCAAGAAACAGCGACCAAACGACCAGATTCTACTCATCGACAAGTTTAGCGCAGCTGGACAAGGAAACACTGCAAAAAGCGCGGCGATGTTTAGATGTTTCTTCTCCTCGAACACTAATCTCACACTTGTCAACTCCACAGTTGAATTCTTCAAACACGTACAAAGCCTTCCTACTGCTGATTTAAAGCTAAAGTACGTGGGCTATTTGTGGCTCCTTTCCAAGAAACAATATGGAACCATAACCCCTGTCCTAGCTTCTATGGCGCAAAAAAACCTTGAATATTCAGTGTTCGAAGGATCAGAGTTAGCTGAACGTCTCAACCTCAGAATAGCAGTAACTGGAAATGAAGAAGCCCGAATGATGGGTCTAAAGGATGTGGACAAGGGTATATTGGTTCCTAAGGCTGGATCCATAGACATAGATCGCCTTGTCCAGTTCTACGAAACAGAGATTCGACGAATGCACGTGGAGATTAGATACCACACTGAAGCAGAAACGATACTAGCAGAACCTCAAGATTCCTTAGGAATACCAGGTGAACCCCTTTTTTGGCAAGAATCCGGTGTAACAGGAGTCGACACTAGCTCAGGCAAGATAAAGGCTAAAAAAACCATAATCGCAGCTGGAGTGTGGGCTAACAGCCTTCTTACCAAAGTGGGTATCTACTCCTCCATGGAACCCTTGAAACGTCAACTCTTTTCAGTTAAGGCTTCAACCCCAGAGCTAAAACAACTCTTACACACCAAAGGTTTCAACAAAAGAGACTCTTTGCCTTTTACAATATTACCGAGTCCGAAAGTCTACATGAAACCAGCTTTAGAAGAAGAGGCTTTCTGGTTTAGTTATGGAGACCATTTTCCAAGGGCTTATCAACTAGAGGAAGACCCGCAACCTGAAGAGAATTTTTACCGCTACGGGATCTATCAAGTAGCCTCTAAGTATCTTCCCCAGTTCGTAGGAGCACATCCCTCTAGTTCATGGGCAGGTCAATATGCCCTCAATACTATTGATGGACAACCCGTGATTTTTGAGCAGAATAACCTAATAGTAGTTGGAAGCTGCAGCGGTAGTGGAAACATGAAATGTGACGCTATAGGAAGAATTGCTGCAGCTTTGTACGCAGGTGAAGAATATGCACAACTCTATGGAAACGAGAGATTCAGAGTCTCCGACCTTGGTCTGAAAAACCGTAATGTCGAACCTGAGAAACTTATAATCTAGGTGAGTAGTTTGACTAGACCCTTTGAAGTCACTAGAAGAGTCAGCACCATAGAATATGCTATCAGAGATGTTATGGAATTCGCTAAAGAACGTGAGAAGACTGGAAAAGATATCATCTATCTGAATATTGGTGATCCCGTTAAGTACGATTTTGACACCCCAAAACACGTAAAGCTTGCATTATTTGAAGCAGTGAAAGCAGGAGAAAACTGGTATGGTCAATCCCAAGGTCTCCTAGAGTTAAGGGAAGCGATTTGTGAAAAGGAGAAACGTGTTAACAACACTAAAGTCTTGCCTGAAGATGTCATCGTGACCACGGGGGTCTCCGAGGGCATATTCATGATTATGGCCGCCATAATAGATGGCGGAGATGAGATTCTAGTTCCGGGACCCACATATCCTCCATATACTTCATACGCTAGGTTCTTTGGAGGAAAACCGGTACCCTACAAAACAGTTGAAGAAGATGGATGGATCCCTGATGTTGAGGATCTCAGGTCTAAGATTTCCGAGAGGACAAGAGGGATAGTCGTAATCAACCCAAACAATCCTTGTGGCGCAGTATACGACGAGTCCACTCTCAAGAGAATTATTGATTTAGCTGCCGAATATGACCTCT
>JAUWDF010000082.1 GCA_030608925.1 Candidatus Bathyarchaeota archaeon
GACGCCGCTCTACTGTGGGAACTGCCACAGAAATAGGACAACACTTGGCTGTTTTACTCGCTTCCATAGGTGAACGTATCTGTCTTAAATGTGGAGCCAAAATGAAACGAGGCGAAGAATGGACTTGCCCACACTGCAAAGGCGCTGCGGTCATCGCTTTACCTCGCCACTTCTCTTCATCAACATACTCTGCCGCATGCATAAAATGCCACGGTGTTGGAACCCTTCAGATTCCAGTGGTTGAAAAACTAATCATCAATCCCGATAAACCCATTTGCGGAGGAGCAATGTACTCACCTGGCTTCTTCCCGAAGGGTTATTTATGCAAACCATACAACGGAGGCTATTACACTATTCAAGCACTAGCAAAACGCTACAATTTCGATCCAGCTAAAACACCCTGGAATCAAATGACTCCTAAGGCACAGCAAGCCTTTCTGTTCGGGGACCCAAAACCATTAGAAGTAGAATACGAGAGTCGAAAGTTACCCACTAAAAGAGTGAGGCAAAAGTATCACGGCTTCTATGCTCAATGGATAAGAGACTGGGATGTCGGGGGAACCTACACAAAGGCAGAACCCTGCGACCAATGCAAAGGAACAGGATTCCGACCAGAATACCTGGCAGTCAAACTTGCTGGAAATAACATCCATGAACTTTGTGAGATGCCCTTGTCCCGACTTAACCATGTACTAGAAACCCTCCCAACAACCCATCTAGAAGAGGCTTACCCAGCAAGCAACAGTCGCGATACGATATTGAAACGCCTCCGTTTCCTACTGCAAGTAGGATTAGGATATCTGCACCTGAATCGAATCTCAGGAACCCTCTCAGCAGGTGAAGCCCAAAGAGTTAGACTAGCCAGTCTACTTGGCAGTGGACTGACGTCGCTGACAGTTCTGCTAGATGAGCCTTCACGTGGAATGCATCCAGCTGAAGTATCAGCATTAGTAACTGCCCTCTTGGAGCTGAGAAATGAAGGAAATACAGTGATCGTGGTCGAGCATGATCCTGTCATGATTCAAGCTGCTGACTGGCTTGTCGACATGGGACCCGGAGCAGGAACAGCTGGAGGCCGAGTTGCTGCCATGGGTAAGCCAAAACAGGTAATGGAAAGTAACACGCTGACCGCAAAATGGTTACGTCATGAGCGAAGAATAAACTTTTCAAGGGAACGACGAAAACCCGTTTTCCCTCTCCGTAATTGGCTCATAATAAAGGGAGCCAGAGAGCACAACCTCAAAGGAGGAACCATAAAAATCCCCTTAGGGGTCCTGGTTGGCATTTGTGGTGTCTCAGGCTCGGGGAAAAGCACTCTCTTCATTGACACTATAGGACGAGTCCTAGCGCCCAAGAAAATAACGACAAGTGTTGCTTATGAGCCCATGGATCCTGGAGAGTATCAGTCTATTGAAGGTGCTCCACAAAACACAATCTTACTAGATCAAGCTAGAAAAGGAATCAATAGTCCAGGACAGTTTCTTGGTCTCTTTAAACCACTACTGTCCTTGTACGCAGAAAGCGAGGACGCAAAGGCGCTGGGTCTAGACGAGAAAGAACTTGCCAAACCATGTTCAGTATGTGAAGGACGAGGATCAGTTCGAACTAGAATGGGCTTTCTACCAGACATACATACTCCTTGTGAAACTTGCCGAGGAACTGGACGACGTCCTGAAGCGTGGGAAGTTCAATTAAAGGGTATAGCTCTCCCAGTTCTAAACAGTCTCACTCTGAAAGAGATCAATGAACTATTTGGAAACCACGAATCATTAACCAGGAAGCTTGAAGCAGCTATGAATGTTGGTTTGGGATACTTGGTTCTCCATCAACCCGCATATACTCTCTCCGGTGGTGAAGTTCAACGCCTAAAGATCGCGAAAGAACTGTCCCGAAAGATCCCTGACAAATCACTCTTCATTCTCGATGAACCCACCGTCGGTCAACATATGGAGGATGTTGCTCGACTGATTAAGGTACTACAGAAACTAGTCGATAAAGGACACAGTGTCATTATCATAGAACATCATCCACATTTGGTGGCAGCCTGCGATTGGCTGGTTGAATTAGGACCTGTAGGCGGACCAGACGGTGGTAAGGTTATTGCCACCGGCAAACCTGAGACTATCGCCAGTGGGAAGACACCAACAGCACCATACTTGAAAGCTGTACTTGAGGGAAAATTATGACTTGGGCGCCACTTCTCCTAGCAGATCCATCACCTTGTTTACGCTTGCTTGTTCTTCGGGAACTATTACACCTCCAGGACACAGAGTCCGAAGTCCAAGAATTAGAGACACTTCGCGAAACTGATCCTATTGTGTCTCATCTAATTACATTGGCAGCCAACGATGGATCATGGAAAGAAGCAGATTTAGGTGGCTCCTCTCCTGCTGGCAAGATCCAAGCCACAGCCCAAGCCTTGACCAGATTAGGCTATCTAGGTTTCGACATGGAATACCCAGCTGTCCAACATGGTGTAGATTACCTATTCTCAAAACAGGAGAAAAGCGGAGCATGGCCACTCCCCAGTAAGTGGGAGAAAAAAGAACGCATTCCAGGATCCTACTCAATGATACCCCTCCAAACAGCCATCCCCTTGCGAGGACTGGCAGCATGCGGATACGCAACAGACGCGCGAGCTGAGCTAGCTTACGAATGGTTATTGAAGCAAAGACTAGAAGATGGGTCATGGCCTACAGGCAAAGCAGGAGAGGTTTTAGGATATGTCGCCGGTTACCGACGATTAGCTCACTCTCGCTGGGGTTGCCGATCAAATACCACTGCATCCTTGATTTGTTTAGCTCTTCACCCAACTCGTCGAAGAAACCCAGAAACACATCGCGCTCTTGACCTACTACTCGGACGCGAAACCCGTGAAGCACAAAACGTTGGCTTCAGCGTTGCACGCACCATTGGTATAGAGCCCCAATCAGGATACATTACCTATTTTGCGAAATTCGATCTAGCTCTTATCCTTGACCTATGCTGGAGAGTTGGCGCTAGTAAAAGTGATGAACGAGTTGCTGACTTGATGAACTTTATTCAAGAGCTACAGGGACCCTACGGACTATGGGAATATATTCCCCACCCAGAAGCTTCTCGATGGATAGCCTTTGATATTTTACGTTCACTCTCACGCTTAGATATGTCCACTGAATGGCTGAGCATGGAACCAAAAACCCCCTTCAGAGCCTACCCAAAAAGAGGAAAAAGATTCTAAAAGTTTTGATGCGCTCTAAAGATTCTTGTTTTCCTGAATCGTGTATGTCTTAGTTTTAGCGAAGACCAAATCGTTCTTGAAGGCTCTAATGGAATTTCCGACAACTTGGATTCTTTCAATGTTGCCTTCACCCAAGCTTCTCTTAACTGCTTCTTGGATAATTGGCATGCGCGCGCAAATGAAGGCAACAGTGTTTCCCTTCAGATGTTAATCCGATTCCTAACTGACTCTGTCTGGATTAGGTTCAGTATCTTTGCCATTTACCCCTTCTTCTCAGATGTTTGTTAGTTAGTTTGATCTTCTTTATTGGTCGTTGGTTCTCCAAATAGGGCTGGTTGAGGAGTTTCTTGATCTGCAAGAGTTTTTCAGAACCCTCTTCGAAGATGCTTATCTCTCCCTCAAAAAGATCTAGAATTGCTTGCACTTCTTCAGGGCGATGCATGTAGGGATTTACTAGAGCAAGTGTTGTGAATCCTCTTGACCTCAGCTCTGTAACAAGTCCAGTTAGCCATCTCCTAGTCTGAATAGCACCGTGCTGCAAAAGAACATCAGAAATTATTCCAATGTATGCCCTTCGCCCCCCTGGAAATTGGTCATCGAGCTTGCGAATAACGGAGTTCAAGGCAATATTGATGTCAATCAGACTTTCAACACCCTTGAGCTGATGAATATTTGGCATATCTTTGATGATTGAACCTGCTTGTGGGTTACAAATGAAGAGGAAGAAGTTCTCCGGGAACCTTTCAGCCAAAACTTTGACCCCCATGGCGTCTATTGTGAAACATAAAGTTGCTTCGCCTGCTTTCAATGCTGTTTCCAGAAACTTCTTGATTAGCAATTCTCTTTCATCACAGGAAACGGAAGTCAAGATGACTGCATATTTCTCAGGGATTCCGCCTAGAAGCAAATTGTCGAGGTCTTTGTAACCTGTTCTGACACGGTCTGGGTATATATTCTCTTGAATATCCACGGTAACACAACATGGGTCAAAAGTCATCTGCTGTTCTGCCCCATTGAAGTAACTTAACCTTGGCATTGCTGAAAATGTGCCTTCACTTAGAGGTATGAAAGCGAGATCTAGATCTTCAATTTCCGAAGGATTTAACTGTCTCTTATTTAGATCGAGAAAACCTGCACTGAAGTGACTATAATCGGGTTTAGCAACCAGATCAAAAGGTGGTGGGAATATCTCTTCAATCTTCGCTAAAAAAACTGGTGTTCTACCTTCATTAGCAAGGCGAAATTGCAGATGAATCTCTTCACCAACTTTTGCCTTCCTTGGTTCCAGCCACAGATTCGCCTTCAATCGGGCTGACCCTTCCCGCCCAGATGTTTCAACGTCTTTGGAGAGGTCTTTCTTATAGACTTTATCGCCCACTATGACCATATCTTCCAGAACCCGTTTTATAACCAGACCCAGATCCCTTTTGAGTCCATCACCTTTTGAAGGTCTTTCAGGGTTCATTAACAGATCACCTGCATATGGGCATGCACTCTATTTGGTAATTCTATGAGAATTGATATATAAAAGCGAAATCCTATAGCGCAATGGGCTAGCGTAAAAACTTAATAACAAAGCTGGGAAGGCTATAACGAGGAGCTGTAATGGTAACACCTTCGTTTGTGAAGGAAGTTGTAAGAACCTGTCTCAGGATAGGGAAAAAAGACCG
>JAUWDF010000056.1 GCA_030608925.1 Candidatus Bathyarchaeota archaeon
GGAGGTATGTCTGTTTTGCCCACGAGCATGTCTGTGTTGAGAACTACTATGTTTTTACCGCGGTATCTAGTCGCTGAAACATCGTCTCCGAAAGGCACTGACATTCTGGGATCTCTTTCAAGCTGTTCCCAGATTATTTCGATGATCCTTCGTTCGCCGAGGTTTCCTGCTCTAACCAATTGACATTCACTCCCACAAGCTATTGACAAATAGCAGCTTAAGTGTATGCAGACTCATGCCATCATCGAATATTTAAAATCCTTTACAATGGTATTAGAACACGATGCCTCGGTGGCTCAGTTTGGTAGAGCAACGGTTTCGTAAACCGTCGGTCGCGGGATCGAAGCCCGCCCGGGGCTCCCTTAAGAGTATTAATTTCCGGAACAGCATATTCATAGGACATTCCGCAGATCTGCTAGATAATTTACAATGTCAACACATGTTGCTGCGAGATATGGCGTCTTCCCTAAGGAAATTTTCTTCCCGTAACGTAGCGCAAATTTCTCATCTTTCCGAGGTAGCCCCACCTGATCACCCAAAATAAAAATTGGGTTTTCCCCGAAATTTACTTTGGAAACATCGGTGCCCTTTTCCTCAAGTACAAAAACATTATTTCTACTTTTCACAAGCTCCTGGAGACTCTTTTTCTCCAGAGTCATACCACTATGAGAACCCCCCTGAAGCACCTTTCTAAGTATCTCTTCCCAAGTTCGCTCATCAGTTCTCACGTTACGAAGTGTTCGACCATCAACTGTCAGTAGAAGCGGAGGTTTAGGAGGTCCACCCAGCACTACGTGGAAAACAACGTTGCGTCGTATGGCACCCGAAGTAAAAAGTCCCGTGAGAAAACATTGATACACTACGTCTAGACGACCAGCATCTAGTAGACTCACAAAGTTGCCATCGGTTCTACCACGACGAGAAAATAAAATAAATTCTCTCATTACACAGGATATTACTTGAAGTAGGAATTTCTAACTTTCTCTTTACACTGCACGCTTGTTCAAGGAATTCTACAAATTCGCACAAAACTGTGATAACCTACCCCTTTGTAATATGAGGTGTCTCATCTTGAATCACATAAATGAGGGTCGTGAATGAGTGAATTAAAGGAAATAGAGTTAACCAAAATTCACCCGAATAGACTTAACCCGCGCATCGACATGGAAATTGAAAGACTCAATGATTTAGCTGACAGCATTAGGCAAGTCGGAGTCTTGGAGCCAATCATCGTGCGCCCCATGGGTAATGAGTTCGAGGTCGTGGTAGGAGAGCGGAGGTACAGAGCTTCCCAGCAAATTGGACTTGAGAAAATACCTACAATCATCCGCGACTTCACAGATGCACAAGTGATAGAGCTGAATCTAATTGAAAACGTCCAAAGAGAAGAACTAAATGCGGTAGAGAAGGGAAACTGCTGCAAACTACTTTTGGAGAAATTCCCTGAAAAATACTCTTCGAAAGAGGCTATAGCGAGGAAAATCGGAGTCTCCATCGATACTATTCATAATTGGCTTAAACTAACAGAAGCTCCTGCTGAAATCCAAGAAATGATCAGTCCTGTAGATAAAGCGGGTGTGCCCCGGAAACTAGGTAAACTAGACTATGCCACGGCGTTAACGATAACCAGGCAAATAAAGGAACCTGCAAAACAGGTTGAACTCGCCAAGGAAATTGCAGCGAATCCAATTCACGGTCGAAAAGCTCGTCTTGTAGTGGCTGAAGCTGCAAAAAAACCTGAGAAAAGTGTTACCGAAATCGTGATGGACCTTGTTGAAGAACCTGAAGAACTGACTTTTACATCATCTGAGAAAGAGCCAATTCTAAAGGGCTTACAAATTCAATCCACCAGAACAACCCCTCTGGATCGAGGAATAGAGGCTGGGAAAAAAGTCTTTGCAAGTATAGTAGAACCTCGTTTCGCTGAGTTACGAATCGTTAGTGTTGAAAGAAAACGATTGAAATATTTCTCTGAGGAAGACGCTAAGGCAGAAGGAGAATTAAATTTGGCAGAATTCAAGGAAAAATGGAAAAGTAATCACGTTGAGTGGAAGGAAAATCAACTGGTTTACATTGTTCGCTTTGAGAAGATTAACTAGCTCTTTCCACCCAAGAAAATTTCTTCTGTAAGGCTTTTGGATAGTAGAGTTTCCAATCAAAATCCACCTTTCGCCCCCACCTATAATAGATACGAGGATCAATGTAGCTCTTCAACGAAGTGCCAAGATTATAATCCCTAGTTTCTCGATAGGCCTTAATCTTGGATTCAAGAATCCTTTTCCGTTTCTTTGCCCCGGGAGTGCTCTTTAACCTCAGTTTTTTAAGTCGCTCCTTTTTCTTAGCTAAGGATTCCTTCCATTTCTTCGGTGGTTTTCTCTTGTGATTACAAATAATTGCTGCTTCAAGATTAGCCATTGTCGCAACATGTTTCTTCTTGTATTCAAGATCTGATGAAGATATTGTTGAGCTGCTGAGAAAATCCGATACCAATCTAGAAGCGTGAGCAGTCCTGAAGACTTTCGAGGAGAGGCCGGGTAAGACTTCATCTAGAAAGAGGGAAACGTTCTGTGATCCGACACCCTCAAATATTGATGATTTGGCAGATTTCATGAAGTCTTTAAGGTTATCGATGACTTTCGGGGGTAGTTTAGCTCTCTTTCGCCACCTGACCGCATCTTTGCCCAGAAAATCAAACTCTACAACATTGTTTTTTCCAAAGGTCATGTGTTCAGATCTAAGAGTTGTTGCTCCAACGGTGTCTGCTTCATCAGGGTCCTTTTCATCTCCAACACGCAGTTTCAGTACATCTATAAGATAGCATACTGTAGCAATCTTACGTCTCAAAACGTTTTCAGCTTCAAGGTTTGAATTAATGTGCTGCTTGACTTCGACCATTCTCTTGCTGAGCTCGAGAGCTTTGTTGAATTTCTGAATGTCCTTCTGCTGTTTCAAAGGCGATGAATCAGCTAACCAAACATATTTCTCTTTTCCGCGAAGCTTGTCAACCCACTTTGCTATCCACATACAGTCTGGTTTCCAAACTATTTCCCTCCAACTCCCAAGTGGTCTTGGCGCATCCGGTGAAAGGTTAAGAACAATATCACTTTTATCAACACCTTGTTTCCAATGTCCACGTAAAGGGTGGTCTCCTCTACCCATGAAAATGCTGGAAGGCTCAGTGGTATAATTCCCTATTTCCACTTTGACGCCATCGACTAATGCAAATCCATATTTCTCCTTATTTGCTTCTCGAACCAACTTGCGTTGAGCTGCCAGCTTTTTCTTCTCATCGCGGGGCATACCAAGCTTGAACGCCTTTTCTCTTTCAACATCTCTTATCACAGACGAAAAATCGATGTCTTCGGGAGGTATCTTCTCCCTTATTCCTAAGACCTTTCTGAAATCATCAAAGAAGTTCTTGACAAAAACCGATTGCTCGACATATTCTGTGCCAAGTTTCTTGGCCCATGCGACAGCCATTTCCTCTTGTTCACTCGTAAGATCGAATCTTTTTCCACGTACCAGTATGTGAAGATTCTTAAAACCTGGTTTTTTTGGAACAAGGACACCATTGTGGGTAAGCTGCTTCATTAAGCCTCTTCCTATCATGCTCTTTATGCAAATTAAACTTTAACTAAAAAATCGACCGTGTTGATAGACTTGGGCACTTCTCGGCAGCATTCAGCTTATTTTTCCCATGGATGTCCAAGTGTACATCGCTGAAAAAATTGAGTTTCGCGCGCGCAGAAACCATGATTCGAGTGCAGTCTACAGATCAATTAGTACAGAGAATAGAACTTTATTTCATAAAACTATAATAATGTTCATGACTTCCTTGTTTGGAGGAGAGAAGTCTGAGAAAGATATTTCCGTCCTTCACATGAGAGGACCAAAATTGATTAGAGAAACATTGAGAAAATCCACATTGCTTCTATTATTGATATTACTCTTTGTTTCAATCACGCCACTAGAAGCTCACACCCAGGTTACAACTGATGAAACATCAGCGCGCGCGCATGAGAATGAATTCTCACCAAGAGACTTTGATAACGACAATTGTATTAGCATATTTGATATTGTCTATTTTGCAGCCCACTATGAAACCACACCTTCATCTCCAAACTGGGATCCTGCTTGTGATATTGTCTCTCCACTATACATAGTTGATATCTTCGATATTGTAGCAATAGCAGACCATTATGGTGAAGAATGGCCCAATGCGAGTATGCCACAATACTATACATACGAAATTATTAACACATATCCGCATGATGAAAATGCTTTCACTCAGGGACTGGTGTTTGAGAATGGCTCTCTATATGAAAGCACAGGGCTTCACAGCTATTCCACCCTACGCCTCGTAGAATTGGAAACTGGTGACATCTTGCAGATTTACTCTCTTCCAGATGAATTCTTCGGTGAAGGCATCACAATTTTCGATGACAGACTCATTCAGTTGACTTGGACATCGAACGAGGGCTTCGTCTATGACAAAACCAGTTTTGACTTGCTACAAGAGTTCAGCTACCCTACAGAGGGATGGGGAATCACACATGATGGGAGTCATCTAATAATGAGTGATGGAACAGCAATTCTACACTTCTTGGACCCAGAAACCTTTGAGGAAATTAGACAGATTGAAGTACATGATAATGGCGCTGTAACTGAGCTTAATGAACTTGAATACATTGAAGGAAAAGTCTATGCAAACATTTGGATGGAAGAGAAAATCGCAATAATCAATCCTCAAACTGGACAAGTTGAGGGGTGGATAGACCTTGGAAATCTCCGAGACCCAGAAAATCAAGACCTAAATAATGTTCTCAATGGGATTGCATATGACGAAAATAATGATAGGCTTTTCGTTACCGGGAAAAGATGGTCACAGCTTTTCGAAATTGAGCTTGTTCCAGTAGACTAATGCGCGAGCGCGAGAGCCGTGAGCTTTATCCTTACGCGCAAATATTGTCTGATTGTGAAAGACTACAAAGTCGGAGTAATATAGGTACAAACTCGATTTTTCGTTTTATCGACATAAACCTACGGGGTATATATACATGTATCGAAGACATTACGACTATGTATAAATAGGCTACAGACAATTTTTGTCACTCACATCAGACGGCTCTTTCTGTGGTTGAACACGTTTCTGATAACTTGGTGTCCTGGCGCGCTTAAATCAGCAGTCTTCTTCAAAGTAGATTGATAAATGAGCAAAGTGTCAAAAGCCTAGATAAAGATGTGTAACTAATAAAGGCAAGCTTTGAATATGTCACAGAAAGAGACAAACTCTTCAGAAAACGTAAATAGCCATACAACAAAACAAGAATAAGAAATCTAAGTTTAATTGATGCTATTACCCTCTTCAATCCCTGTGGGGTCGTCGTCTAGCATGGTTTAGGATACCAGCCTTTTAGGGCTTAGTAATTTCTTGGTGTCTTGTGCTTTTCTAGATGTTTTAGGCATTTTTTCTTCACTCCATGTGCACGCGCATCGTTCTAGTCGTGAATGCACAACCCATTTTAGTCGTCTGTGATATGTCAATATAGAAATGCACCATGTGAATTGGGAAACGTTCGTATCCATTGTTAAGCCACTCCTTTTTCTAGTTCTTGGGTTCATCTTAACTATATTTGTGGTATATGGTTTGTACGCGTATGACGTGCCATTTGTAAAGGAATACGTGGGAATCCTTGTAATGGTCGTCCTAAT
>JAUWDF010000114.1 GCA_030608925.1 Candidatus Bathyarchaeota archaeon
ATAATAGTGCAGATGATAAAATAAACTTGGGTTTTAAGAGGAATCCGGTTTGAAGCTGAATTCTTCCGCCGTTCTCTTAAATTCCTTTAAGAATTCTCTTACAAATGAATCAGCTAGCCTTTCAGACCCTTTGTGTTTTCCGCTGATACTTCGCAAGTGATGGTAGAATTCATGTAGCAAAACATGAGGATTGTAGAACGCGTCTTGGTTGTAAAAGTATATCGTTTTCTTATGTGCATTATAACAGCCGTATATTCCCCTATTGCCCTTGGGCATTCCAATTTTCATCATTGGAGGTTGGACTTTGTAAAATAAGCTTAGTTGTCTTAAGGCTTCTTCAGGCTTTTTGTTCAGGATTAAGAACACTATTCTCGCTTTGAAAGGAAAATCCGTCAATTCAGTAACCAGTGTGTTTGGTGGAAAACATGCCTCTTCTGAGAAAAGAATATGCGCGCACGCAAAATTATATATTTGTGTCTTCCCCTCTTACGTCTTAGTGGGGAGCTGGGTTCTAACCTGGCTGAGAAGATGGGTGAATCTCATCGGACCTTGAACCTGACCCGGATAATACTGGCGGAGGGAAAATGAGCAAAATAAATACGTTAGTAGTAGCCGAAATCGTAATTTTTGTGGCTCTTTCAACAGCACTTAGTTATATAATATTGTTTGCTCTTCCACAAGGAGGATCAATAACAGCGGCATCAATGGTCCCTCTCCTTTGGCTGGCTTTGCGACGGGGACCCAAAATTGGTCTCTTTGCTGGTGCTGTCTATGGCTTGGTACAGTTAGCTGTAGAGCCCTTCATCGTGCATCCTGCTCAAGTTCTGCTTGACTACCCAATAGCTTTTGGGGCTCTTGGGTTAGCGGGTTTCTTTCGGAATCATGCGTTTCTAGGAATAAATGTGGGCATCGCAGGGCGATTCTTAGCCCATTTCGTTTCTGGCATCATTTTCTTTGCCATATACGCACCGGAAGGTATGTCTCCAATTATCTATTCTGCTATATATAACGGAAGTTACCTGCTCCCAGAGCTAGCTATAAGCATTTATCTAACCTATTTAGCAGTAGAAACGAAAGTTCTGAAAATCTACACTTGATGATCAGATTGATGGTCAAGTCAGCAAATCTTTAACGCAAAATCTAGTGAACTCACAGTGAGGGGAATTGATTTCGGTTCAAGAAATATTCCTCAGTCCTAGCACATTATTAGATAGTGAAAGTTGAAGCGAACACATTGTACAATTACAATAAGTAAAGATATCAGACTGAATATATTGTCTTTTGAGGACTGGTAATAGTGGGGAAATTATCTGATGCAAAGCTAAACGAGATGTTCAGACACATTAAAAAGAATCCAAAAGTCGTTATTCCTCCTACACCCGGATACGATTCTGGAGTCCACATAATAGACGAAAACCACTTTTTGGTCGTTTCCACAGATCCTTGCATTGGTGTCCCCGAAAAGTGGTTCGGATGGCTATTAGTGCACTATGCAGCATCGGACGTAGCCTTATTTGGAGCGACACCGGAATTCTGCACAATCAACCTTTTAGGTCCTACACACGTAGAAGCTGATGACTTCATAGCCATTATGATGCAAGTATTCTCAGCTGTAGATGAGCTGGGTATGACAGTAGTAGCAGGGCATAGCGGAACCTATGATGGCATTTCAACGTTTGTTGGATCATGTACAGCCTATGGGAAGGTGACTAAGGAAAATTTGATAACTCCAGGTGGTGCTCAAGCTGGAGATAACATTATATGCACCAAACATCTGGGCCTGGAGACAGCAGTGGCTTTTACTTTTAAACGGAGAAGGGTTGCAGAGAAACTCTTTGGCTTCACTCGAACAAATACCCTTCAAAAACTAGTACAGGAGCAAAGCTGTGTCAAAGAAGCATCCCTTCTAGCAGATTTAGACGGGATCCATTCCATGCATGATGCTAGTGAAGGCGGTTTTGTCGCTGCTTTGAACGAAATGGGTAGAAATTCGGGATTAGGGCTTCGGATTGAATGGGAAATGCTTCCAATTTTAGATGAGGTGCTAATTCTACAAGAGAGTTTTGATCTTAACCAAAGGGAACTACTGTCGATCTCTTCAACTGGTACTCTTTTGGCTGCAGTAGATCCCTGCGTGAAAGATGAGGCTCTAAGGAAACTAGAGAAACAAGGCATAGAGGCTCATTGTATAGGAGCTTTCACAAAGAGAAAAGAAAGTGTACTCGTGAAGGAATGTAGATGTTCAACTTTCCCAAAGGTGGCTGAAGATCCGTACTCAAAAATAATGATGAAATAACGGCTCTGATAATTCATATCTGGTTTTCATAATTCTTTTTTGTCTTTAGATGATAATGAGACTTGGTGAATCATCATATGAAGTGGTTCTCCACTGTTCTGTTTGTTATCCTCCTCTCTGGTTTAATCTGCGACTTAGGTACTGCGTACTCAGAGACAATAGAGTTGCAGATGGGAAAAAATGCTACCCGAATGTTGGACTTAAACGATGGAGATGTGGTTTCGGGTCGAATAACACTCGTAGGTAGTGGAATTAACTTTTCCATAACTGACGCCTATGATAATATAATTCAAGAGGAAACCATTATTGGACTAGCAGATTTTCAACTGACCGCTACGGAAGGTGGTGAATATAGTCTCCACTTCGAGAATTTTTTCTCAAAGGACACAACATTCGTGACACTAAACTATAATATTCAACATTACATATTCGGTTTCTCTCAAGAAATCATCCTTCTATTTGCCATAGTTGGTTTAGTGCTTATTGCTGTGATTGTCTTTGTAGCGTTATCACCACGACCCTAGGTATCTGATGAAATACAAAGAGTTAACTCTGAAAGACTGCTCTTCATCTTGGATGTCAATTAAATGCCCGCCAGTGAAGTGGAGGAAAACGGAAAACAACTGGAAAACTCACAAGGATACAATGAGGTGTGGGAGCTCACAAAACACAACGTTAAGACTGTTTTGGACAAAGTACGCCAAGGCATGATGCTTTTTTTAGATGATATGCCTCTTAGACTTGGGGCTTACCACCCAGTAGGTACCAACAACATAGTATTGAATCGCGCTTTAGTCCATATAGTTGAAGCAACCACAAAGTCTAGATTGTTGCTTAATGCCTTCGTTTACGTTTTGCTTCTTCATGAGTATCTCCATGCAATAGGATATCTTCGTGAAGGAGAAGTACGATCTCTTGTTTACAAAATTTCGAAGATATCTTTCGGAGAAGAACATATCACCACCCAACTCGCAAAAAAAGGACCTTGGACCTTGCTCCAAGGTCTTCCATTGGATTCGCTGAAAGCTCCAAGACGCGTGATGGAAATTGTTAGGGACTTTGAAAAAACGAATCTGGAATACATAGTTTGAAGGACCTGAAGGCTTGCTATCTCATCAACTGTGATTGTGTACGTAATAATTCACCCTTAGATACCCAAAATCTTAAGAGCACTTCCTACGATTAGAGTTTCAACTGGAGAAGAAAGAACTTGGTTTACTGCACCAAATGTGGCTCTAAGAATGAGGACGATGCGGATGTATGCTCCAGCTGTAAAGCATCACTTCGAGTGCATCGTAGATCAAGGCGTGTTTCAGGCGACGATTGTTTTGGATCTCATGGTCACAAGGAAGATGAGTGCTTTGGTCTTCCACGTGGTGGCGCAATAGTGGGATTAATCTTTGGAGCGATTATCGTACTTGTCGGATTCGCACTTCTCTCGGGGAGTTCATGGGACTTCCTATGGAGCCTGTTATGGCCATTCATAATAGTAATTATTGGTGTGCTAATTGTCGGTGGCGCACTTTACGGGATGAGGCGAAGACACTAATCACTGGAATTCCTTTCTTGTGAATTCACAGCTTTTGGTTCCGCAGTTAGTGCAGATTTTTTTGTGATCAACTTTTGAAAGTAAGATTCTTGTGTAAAGCCAAAAAATGCTCAAGGCTATTACATAGAAATCTACACCAATGTTATGGGTAACAAAATCAACTCCTATGAGAAGCAACAACATACCAAATATGAAAAAAGTGTTCAAGGAAAGGTGAATTAAACTTCTATTCCAATTGAATAAATGATACTGAAGTAACCCAAAGGATACACTAAGAACTCCAATCCAGAAAATCCATGAGTTTGCTAATAA
>JAUWDF010000033.1 GCA_030608925.1 Candidatus Bathyarchaeota archaeon
CCATGATCTTTTAAAAATAGTTGAATAAATTAACTGCACAGGGCTCCATTACTTGGTCTTAATTTTATATGGTGGACCGGGCGGGATTTGAACCCGCGGCTTCCGCCTTGCGAAGGCGGCGATCATACCAGACTGATCTACCGGCCCAAACACTTTCTTTCAGAGAAGAACCTATACTAAGAAATTTAGAGCTTTCTATCCCTTCAAGGATTCCAGAAAGTCTGATTCTTATGTTCACCTTCATGATCCATCAACGAATTTCCACTGCGCGCGTAACAGGATCGAAAGCCCTATCTGTCTCTGGCTCACCTTTGAAAGTTGATTTAGATGGGAAATCAACATATTATGGTTCGTACCAGAGCCGTCATTTTTGACGAAAAGGGAAGAATCCTTGTTCAACACCACTTGCACTCTAAAAACGATTTCTATAGACTGCCTGGAGGTGGAGTGAGATCTCGAGAAAAGATAGAGGATTGCTTAGTTCGTGAGATAAAAGAGGAAAGCGCCTTAGAGGTGAAAATTATCCGTCTACTATGGGTTCGAGATTTTTTAGATACTTCTCCTTACCATTCTATCGAACTATTCTTTCTGGCAACTGTAATAGCAGGTGACTTCATGGCAACCCCTGAGGCAGTAAACATCGAACTATTATTTAAGACTCCAGAAGAGTTGGAAGAAGTCGTGTTTTACCCAAAAGTTTTCATTCCAAAGTTGAAACTTCTCAGAGACAACAGAAATTGGACTGAAGCAAATCCGTATGTAAGATCCGCCAACTAGCAGATTCATCCAGTAATCAATGTAATTGATAAAGACCAATCCTCATGTTGCATTACGCATCCCACATAGTCATCTACTAGATGCGAGGGTTTAGGAGGTTCAAAAGCTTCGTTTGTCTACTTAGCGCCTGTTCCTTAGGGAGTTTTATTCATCTGCATATAGGTGTTTAGAGACTATAACTTGAAGCCTAATTTGAGGGCATTTAGGTTTGTCTCCACTGTATCCGGTCTCACGGTGGAAGCTATTGCTTTTTCCAAAGCTTCCCTACTAACAATCTTCGTCTTCTTTGCAAGTGCTCCAAGCATAATTATGTTGGCATACATTTTCGATTTGAGTTCAGATTGCGCAACATCGGTTGTGGGCACCTTATAGATTTTGGCTCCGACTTTTGGTATTTTTTTAACTAAATGCTCATCGATTAATAACGTGCCTTTTTCCTTCAGGTCCTTCAAGTGAACATCCAAAGCGCTTTGGCTCATTACCACTAAAATGTCACACTTTCTAACGTGAGGGAATCCAATTTTCTCATTCGACAGAATTACTTCGCTCTTCGCGGCGCTTCCTCTTGCCTCAGCTCCGTAGCTTTGCGTTTGCACCACACTTTTTCCATCGTAAACAGCTGCGCGACCTAGCACTTGACCTGCAAGCACGACGCCCTGACCACCGAGCCCACTGATTCGCAACTCCACTCTAGTCACTTGTAGCCACCTTTAGTACTCGTCGCATCCTTTCGGATAATGTTGGGAGATTTTTGCATACGAATTCACCCACTACTAGCTTTCCTTCCAATTCCTTTGGAGATAGTCCCTTTGCTTCTTTCCGCGTAACACTATTCTTTTTTAGCCACTGAAGCATCTCTCCTGCTTTCCTGAATCCAGCACGTCGACCATAGGCTGTTGGACATTGACTCACCGCTTCAACAAAGCCAAAACCTTTCATCGTTAATGCTTTTCTAATAGATTCCGTCAGTTGGTTTGGGTGTGCTGTAGTCCATCTGGCTGCGTAAGAAGCTCCTGCAGAGGTTGTAAGCTGCACAGCATCAAGTTGTGGCTCAAATCCGCCGTAGGGAGTCGTCGTAGTTTTGGTGGTAATGGGTGTTGTTGGTGCTACTTGTCCTCCAGTCATACCATAAATCATATTGTTGATCATGATTACTGTAACATCAAGGTTTCTTCTAGCTGCATGGATTAGGTGAGCTAAACCAATTCCTAAAATGTCTCCGTCACCACCGAAAACAACAACTTTCAAATCAGGACGCATAAGCTTGACACCTGTGGCCACAGCTATGCTTCTTCCATGAGTCGTGTGAATCGAATCTGCTTTGAAGTGGGGTGAAGGAATCCATGAAGAACATCCAATGCCGCTACAGAACACAAATTTCTTAAGATCTCTGTAGCCAAGCTTGTGAACCGCTCTTTGAAAGCAAGTGGACACAGTTAACCCACCACATCCTGCACAGAAGGGGAACGGGATTCCCCTGAGGTAGTTTTTACTGGAAAAGGCTTCACTCATTTCTCCACACTCCTCTTGATCTCGGAATAGAGCTCTTCAGGCGTCAATAACTCTCCGCCACCGATCTTATTCATCGGAATAACCCTAGCATCACCATTAACTACTCTTTGAACCTCAAAGAAAAGTTGCTTTAGGTTCATTTCAGGAACTATAATTGTCTCGGCTCTACTAGCCATTCTTTGCACGATTCCTTCGGGAAAGGGCCAAATCGTTTTGAGACGGACATGCCCAACTTTGATGCCATCTTCTCTCGCCATTTCCGTGGCTTCATCAACAGCACGAGAGGTACATCCGAAAGTCACTAAACCAACATCACAATCATCCACTTCAAAGGCTTCGAAGTCCGCCAGTAGTTCATTGTTACTCAGGATTTTCCCTACAAGCCTTTCCACAAGATCCTTATGAATTTTAGGATCTGAGGTGAACCGCAATCCAAGCTCGTTGTGAGTAGATCCTGTTACTGTGATGTTGTAGCCTTCACCAACTGAGGGCATTGGCGGTACTTCCTCACCCCCAAAAAACAGCTTATCATCAGATTGCGGTTTCTTTCTATCAAATACTTTCACTTTCTCAGGTGGCGGTATGAACACTTGTTCTCTCATGTGCGCCACAGCTTCATCTGCTAGCAGTATTACTGGAGTACGATATTGCTCCGCCAAGTTGAAGGCGCGTATTGTTAAATCAAACATTTCCTGAACTGAGTTGGGAGACAAAACTATTGCTGCATAATCGCCATGAGTACCCCATCTGGATTGCATAACATCACCTTGACCACACTTAGTGGCTTGTCCCGTGCTTGGACCTGCTCGTTGCACGTCCACTATAACGCAGGGAGTTTCAGTCATGAAGGCGTAACCAATGTTTTCCTGCATTAGACTGAAACCTGGACCAGAAGTTGCAGTCATTGCTTTGGCTCCAGTCCAACTTGCCCCGATCACTGAAGCTATCGAGGCAATCTCGTCTTCCATTTGAATCATAATTCCCCCTACTTGTGGCAAGCGTTTCGCCAGATGCTCAGCGATTTCACTTGCAGGAGTGATAGGGTAACCCGCAAAAAACTTACATCCAACAATAATGGCAGCTTCAGCAAGTGCTTCGTTACCTTGCATGAAATATGTGCCGGAGAGCAGATGTTTGACCATTCAGCGACCTCCAAGAGTTTTTAGTGTGTCCATCCCTCAGTTTAAAGGTTTATCTAATCAACCTGGAAGGTTTTTTACAATAGGGCAGAGCCCTATTTTGGCGGAAAGCAGGGACACATCATCTAGGTCTTATCAACTAATGAAAAAGTATTTACCTTTTTGAATGAGCTAACGTAAGTTTAGGTGAAAAGTTTGAATCAAGATTTGCCTGACTACACTCTGGATTACGCTAGAACCAAAGGCGTTGAATATGCTGAAGTAAGAGCCCATAATACGAAACTAGAGCAAATGACCATTAAAAATGGCATCTTAGACGCGTTCGTTTCAACTGTTGACAACGGATATTGTGTAAGGATATTAGCTAAAGGAGGGATAGGTTTTGCTTCCTCTAACAGGTGGACAAAAGAAGAAGCTAGAAAGATTGTAGAAATAGCTCATGAATTTGCTGTTTCTGCGAGGCGCAAGAACAAGATTGCCTTCGCTTCTGAGACGGGGGTTGAAGCGAAATGGAATGTAATGCAAGAGAAGAATATCGCGGATGTTTCTCCCGAAAAAAAGATCAGCGAGTTGATGGAAGTGGACAAAAGGCTAACGTCTGACCAAATAAAGGTTCCTAGCAGAATTTTAGCTTGCTCAACTATCCTATCGGAAAAATATTTTGTGAATTCAGAAGGCTCCACAATCTCATCATTTCTACCTACGATTTCGGCTTTCGCCTTCATCACTATAGTTGAAAACAATAAGCCCGAACAAGCTTTCAAAATGTTTGGAGGAAGTGGAGGATGGGAAATTTTCGAAAAGTGGAAAATGGCTGATAAGCTACTGCATGAAGCAAAGGTTCTCCAACAACTAATTAAAAGTGGTAAGGCTGTCCAGTCAGGAAAAATGGATTTGGTTTGTGGACCTGAAGTCACCGGTATAGCATCTCACGAATCTTGTGGACACCCAATTGAGGCAGACCGCATACTTGGACGGGAAATGAGTCAAGCAGGACGCTCGTTCATCTATCCAGGAGGACCTTACTGGATTGGAACTAGAATTGGCAGCGATATAGTCACAATTATCGATGACCCCACACTACCAAACAGCTATGGGTACTACAAGTATGATGACGAAGGAATCAAAGCTAGACCTCGTTATCTGTATAAAGACGGAATCATAAACGAGTTCCTTCACAACAGAGAATCCGCTGCTAAACTGGGTACAAGGAGCAATGGCTCTTCAAGAGCTTCCAATTATAACCGAGAAGCAATTGTGAGGATGGCAAATACATATTTACAGCCTGGTGACCTGACGGAAGAAGAAGTTTTTGAAGATGTGAAACATGGAATCTACATGCGTTCCTTTACAGAATGGAATATTGATGATAGACGTTTTAATCAACGCTATGTGGGGAGAGAAGCCTATCTAATCGAAAAAGGAGAACTGACACATCCTGTCGCTAGACCAGTCATTGAAACCTCCACTAAAACTTGGTGGAGTTCAGTTGATGCAATATCGAAGAAGATTGAATACGAAGCTGCCACATGTGGCAAAGGTGATCCCATGCAGGGAATTCCTGTGGACACAGGTGGTCCGATCATCCGTTTGAGAGAGGTGTATGTAAAATGAGTAAGGCTTTAGCAAACACAGAGCTCATGGTAAAAAAAGCTAAATCACTAGGAGCTGATAACGTCATTGCAAAAACTACCTTCGGAAAGTATAGACAAACTCGATTCAGTAACAACGAAATAGACATCTCGGTTGCTTGGGATGAGTATGTAACAGACGTAGCTCTTGTGTGGAACAAACGACTAGTAGCGACTGAAATAAGGGACTTTCAAAATTCGGAGAAGCGTATAGAAGATCTATTCAAATTGGCGAAGGTTTCCAGAGAAAATCCACACTACGGTGGAGTAGCAAAGGGCAAATACAGTTACTCCAAACCCTCTGCAGATGAACAACTTCGAAGCTTTGAAAACCCTTCAGATTACGTTCATGAAGCCATAGAAGCTGCTCAAAAGGAAGTTAGCACTGATATAAATACTGGAGGAATACTTTTCACAAAATTCGAAGACATCTATCTAGTCTCTTCTGAAGGACCAAATGGACAAGATGCCAGATCAGCCATAGAACTGTCGATCAGAGCTTTTTCTCAAGTTGACGCTTCAGGACATGGCGTCGAATGTTCCTCTTCACTTAAAGATTTCAAACCCGCCAGAGCCGGAGAAAAAGCAGGACGAATTGCAAAACTTGCCATGAATCCAAAAGAGGGAAAAGAAGGCAAATACGACGTTATTTTTGACCCCCTCTTCTTTGGTTCAATGCTGGGCACATGGGGGTCAATGGCATCCGCATATTCTGTTATGATCCAACTGTCAATCTTCGCAAATAAACTTGGACAAGAAGTGGCTTCAGATCTTGTGACACTACGAGACAAACCTGCTGATTACTCAGTCCATAATCGAACATTCGATGATGAAGGTTTCCCAGCTCAAGAAAACGTGTTCATAGATAAGGGAGTTCTTAAAACTTATCTTCACAACACATCAACCGCAGTAAAATTCAAGACAAAAACAACTGGCAACGCCGGATTAGTTCAACCGACACCATGGAACATTGAGATGGATGCAGGAGACATGAGTAAAAACGAGCTTTTCAACCAAGTGAAGAAGGGCTTATACTTAACTAATACCTGGTATACCAGATTCCAGAACTACGCCACTGGAGATTTCTCCACAATTCCAAGAGACGGAATATTCCTAATAGAGCACGGTAAAATCAAGGAATCGTGGAAGGACCTACGCCTCAGCGACAACATTCTCAGAATTCTTAAACAGATATCAGGCCTTTCAAAAGAGAGACAGCACGTCCACTGGTGGCTCGAAGCTGAACCGCCATCTCTATCCCCATATGTTCTCGCAAAGGACATACAAATGACGAGACCAAAATAGCCAATCTCAAATACTGAGAAAACTCAGATGTTCAAGGAAAAAACTGAGGGTTTATAGTGAAGGCGGAACTCGCTGAAATAGTTAAAAATGAACTCTCAGGAGAGATGGCAAAATCCTACGTCGCTCAAATCACACGCTTCCATCGAATTCAAGCTTCTCCTATGTTCCACAGAGCGGCTCAACATGTGAAGGACTCATTACAGAACATCGGGTTCAAGGACGTCAAGATTGAACAATACACTTCAAATGGAGCGAAAAAGTATTGGACCTGGACTTCTCCGATCGGCTGGGAAGTAAAAAGTGCTGAACTCCATCTGGTGAAACCAAAAAAGGAGTTGATTGCCAGATACAAAGATGTGCCAACTTGCCTTCATACTCATAGCAGAGCAACCCCTATCCAAGGCGTCACAGCAGAACTAGTTGATGTAGGTGAGGGAACCCAACCGAAACACTACAAAAATAAGACAGTGAGAGGCAGATTTGTATTAGCAACCGGAAGGGCAAGAGAAGTCCATGAACAGGCAGTTCATAAATTTGGTGCCGCTGGTGTAATAACAGACAGCCTAACCTACGAGATTGAGAAAATTCGAGAGAGCATAGATATCCCGGATGCACACGCCTATCAATCCATCTGGCCCACAAAAGAGGAAGTTGACAGAGTAAGATTTGGTTTCTCACTAAGCAAACGACAAGGCAACCATCTTCGCGCCATGCTCAAAAAGAAACAAGAAGTAATACTTAATGCAAAAGTTGATGCCAGTTTATTTCCCAGCCACCTGGATGTGGTCACAGCTACAATACCAGGCAACCTAAAAC
>JAUWDF010000047.1 GCA_030608925.1 Candidatus Bathyarchaeota archaeon
GGGAATTAAGAAGGTAGAATGAGATTGTCAGCAGCACAAAGAAGGTTCTTCAATGAGTTAGCTACGTTGATGGATAAAATGGTTAAAGCAACAACTGTTGATGGCTTATCCTACAGTGGGACGCTGACAGGAATGAATCCAGATAACATGAGTCTGATCCTGTCTAAAGCGAAGGATGAAAAAGGCCAAGTGTTCCATAAGATCGTGTTGAACGGTAATGTTGTCGCCAAACTATTTGCTGCAGAAAAACCATTTGATCTAAGGGCACTTGGTGAGCGACTGGAAAAAGTATTTCCAACAATGGTAAGAACTTATGAAGACAAGGGATTCATTTGGGTAATGGATAAGATCAAAATCACCGAAAAAGGTGTTACAGAAGGAACAGGACCAGCAGCTGAACGTGTACAAAGGGTGTTTGCCCTGTTTCTGAGTGAAATGAAGACCTAGACAAACCAGCGAAATCCAGATTCCTTTTTTCTCTCTTTCCGAGATTGGTCAAGTAATCCGAAGCTTTCAAGAAGCTTACGGGTTTCGTCTACAGTGTCTTCCAAAAGGTCAAGGCTGACCTTGAGATTCAGCATCTCACAGAGCACATTTAGTATATTATGAGCTGCTACAATGTCTGGATATAATCCTAAGGTTTCCGCAAGGAGACAAAATCCTCGAAAGCCTCTTAATCTACCGATCCCAACGAGAAGTCCTGCAACGCCGAAAATCTGTCCTTTAATCACATCCGCCCCGGCATCAATTAACTCCTTTGCCATTTCTCCATCTGTAGCTGCAAAGTACAGCTTTGGTTTCTTGATTTCTCGTTCTCTTTTTAACCCTCCAAGGGTAATGACATAATGGCAGCCTAGTTCTTCGGATAAATCCAGTATTCTTCCGCAAAGCTCATATTGACCAGTAGAAGTCAGAGCTTGCGTGTTCCCGTAGAGGATTAGTAGGTCTCGTTGTTTTTTCTCCCCCTTGTAGTAATATAACTCATTAATGGGGTGACGGGTTTGTCCGCCTTCAACAGTAACCGCAAAATCTTGAAACGAGGAGCAGTTTATTTCAGCAAAAAGCTTTGCTTTTAGATTTCTAATTATGTGCAGAGCGGCTATATTTGCTACAAATCCGATTCCGGGTAGACCTTCGATCAAGACAGGATCTTTAAGATCTGGCTTTTCGTGCATAGTAACAACGCAGACCATGTTTTTTCCATCTCACTTGAGAGTAAAGAAATAATGACACATAAAAATTAAACTGACCTCGATTAAAAACAAGAACTAGAAAGGATTTCGTTCTTCCCTGTTGAAGACAATACGCACACATTGCTTTTTTCCGTGACGTCTGATCTGCGGTATCAAGCTCTTGAATCAGCTGCTGCTTTAATAGCTATTCTTGAGCACTTATCAGATCGATGCGCGCGCGCATACTCTTCCAAGACAATTCATGGGATTATAATTATGATGGATATCTGAGAAAAATCCACGGATTGGGTGTCTCTGGAAGAGCTTGATGTTACACTCGCATAAATAATTATAGTTGCAGTTCAGAACATTGTTGTAGATAATTCCAATGAGCTTCGAGATCCGTCATAGAGACATGCTTGGAAGAATAGGTAGAATACTTACTAAAAGCGGAAAAATAGATACTCCGATCTTTCTTCCGGTGATTAACCCAGCTATTCAATTGATCCTCCCTAAGACTCTTAGTGAGGAGTTTGGCTGCAGAGCTTTAATCACTAACGCTTACATTTTAAGGAATCAACAGGAAGATGGAGCGAAGAAAAAAGGTGTGCATCAACTTCTTGATTTTGATGGAGTTGTGATGACGGACTCTGGAGCGTATCAGATCCTCACTTATGGTGAAGTTGATGTTGATCCTGCTGAGATAATACAGTTTCAAGAACTAATCTCCACGGATATAGCCACTATACTGGATATACCTACTAGCTACAACGCAAGAAAAGACGATGCAAAACGTACAGTTGACGAAACAATTAACCGTGCTGAGCAATTATCAAAAATGAAAACCCGAAGTGACATTCTATGGGTTGGGCCTATACAAGGTGGACACTATCTGGACTTAGTAGCTTATTCATCCAAGAAAATTAGTGAGTTACCTTTTCAGATTCACGCCCTCGGAAGTCCGACTCAAATAATGGAACAGTATTTGTTTGACATCTTAGTTGATATGACTTTAACTGCAAAAATTAACACGCCAAGCCATACACCTTTTCATCTGTTTGGCGCAGGTCACCCTTTCATGTTTGCTCTTGCAGTAGCTTTGGGCTGTGATCTTTTCGATTCAGCAGCCTACGCCATATATGCGCGGGAGGATCGTTACATGACCCCATTTGGCACAAATAGACTAAGAGAGCTTGAATATTTTCCTTGTTCCTGTCCAATCTGCAGAAAATACGATCCAACAGACTTGAGAAGCATGCCTTTTCAGGACAAACAAAGACTTCTTGCGAAGCACAATCTTCACACCTGTTTTGAAGAGGTGAGGCGTGTGAAACAGCGGATAGTTGAGGGTCGACTCTGGGAATACTTGGAAGCGAGAGCCCACGTTCATCCTAGCCTTCTAAAAGCAGTGAAAAAACTAAAGAAATATGAAAACTACATTGAGCGTCACAGTACAGTATCAAAGAGAAAGGGTCTTTTCTTTTTCAGTAGCCTGGGATTAGCGAGACCAGAGATAGTACACTATCGGAAAATGTTAAGAGAAAGATACTCATCACCTGTTGAAGCTAAGATTCTTCTACTACTTCCTCAACCCAATCGGAAACCATTTCACTTGGATAAGGTGATAAGAAAACTGTTGAATCTAATCGCGGATTCAAATGAAAAAAACCAGCTAATTCAAGTCTGTGTTTATGCAGCACCATTTGGGGTAGTTCCATTGGAACTCGATGAAGTCTACCCACTGTCGCAACATGAAATCGCAACACCCTTGGACCTTGAAACTAAAGAATATGTAGCTGAACAAGTTAGAAATTTCATTAAATCATCCTCATTCAACAAAGTGTTTTTAGTGGAGGACACTAAGGTCTGGAAAGGAATAGTTACATCTGTATGCAGAAACATCAAGCGAAAAAGTTTATCAATAACTTTTCTGCGAGTAGAAGAGAAAAGCAGTGAAGAAGTCGTCAATTATATTGCAAGAACCCTTGAAGCAGCAATTCAAGATTGCCATAAAGATCCTGTTAATGCTGTTGATGACATAACATTGCGATAAAAATAATGTGAAGGTGAAAGAGTTTCCTTTAGAAATTAGATTTCTCGGCGGTGCTAGGGAAGTAGGTAGAATGAGTGTCGCTGTGAAAACCGAAAAGACCCAGCTCTTACTTGACTATGGAGTCATGATGGGTCGTCCACCAGGTTTCCCAATGCACATTGCCCCTAAAGATGTCGATGCAGCCATCCTAACTCATTGCCATCTTGATCACTCCGGAGTATTGCCAATCTTCTATATACAAGACAAGCGTCCACTCTACTCAACTCGTCTGACTCTGGAACTCACACAGATTCTGATAAAGGACTTGATACATCTCTCAGGATACTATCTTCCTTTTGAATATCTTGAATTAAGGTATATGATGCAGAACGCGATAAACTTGGACTATGGCAAAAAGCAAACTGTCGGTGACATGACTTTTCAGCTCCTTGACGCTGGGCACGTCCCGGGTAGTGCCCAGATCCTCATAGAAGGGGAAGGTAAGAGGGTTCTTTTCACAGGCGATTTTAACACTTCTCGAACACGTCTCCTATCACCAGCAAACGATAATTACGGGGATCTTGACGCTGTGATTATGGAAACAACCTATGCTGATGGAGATCATACTGAACGTTTAGAGCTTGAAAAAAAGTTCATTGAAGAAGTAATCGGTATTGTCGAGACTGGTGGCACTGTTCTTATTCCAGCTTTCAGTATCGGTCGCTCCCAAGAAATAGCATGCGTTCTAGCAGCGCATCACTTTAAATATCCAACAACTATAGATGGCATGGCGCGTTTGGCAAATCGGATAATGATAAGTAATAAGCAGTTTCTTCTTGATCAACAGCTCTTCTTGAATGCAATGCATACTGCGAATTGGGTAGATGGCTGGCGAGATCGCAGACTTGCTGCTGGAAGAACCGGAGCCATTATTTCTCCTGCTGGAATGCTACAGGGAGGACCAGCTGCTTTCTATATTTCTAAGCTGGGTAAGAAGGCAAAGAATGGAGTTTTTCTTGTGAGTTACCAGATTCCAGGTACACCCGGTCGCCAACTAATGGAGAAAGGAATGTGTGTTATTGATGGGAAAGTTCGAAAAATAAAGGCGCAAGTTCAACATTTTGATTTTTCGTCACATTGTGGTGCAAGTCAGCTTCGTAGCGTCGTAAAGAATTTGAAAGGCAATCCTTCGGTATTCGCTGTTCATGGTGCGGAAGGAAATCCTGAACGATTCGCCAAATGGGTGAAGAAGGAGGTGGGTTTGCGAGCCACATCGCCAAAAACAGGAGACAGGTTCATAGTCTGAGGTCTTCAAATATCGTTTAAACTTTAGTTACTGCAAGAGACTTGGGAGTTTCAACAGGTTTCTTCTATGATGCATGACGAATTTTGTAGATGACTCCAAGGGAGTCTCGTAGCAATCCTAGCCTTTTATTTTGGATTTCATACACTCTATTTAACGTACTTTTGTGGATTTGCCTCGAAGGCTTTCTGGCATCCTGGAGCACAGAAGTAGTATGTTTTTCCCTTATATGTTGTTTCATACTTTGCAGTTTTCTCGTCTACATGCATCCCACAAACAAGATCTTTTGTCATTATGTCACCTCCATCACTGATTATAGGGTTGAATGTTTGTCCTTCTCAGAAGATTCGCATTAGTGACTACGGTTATTGAGCTAGAAGCCATGGCAATCTCAGCTATCACAGGATGCGCGAGTCCCAACATCGCAAAAGGAATCATGACAATGTTGTAGAAAAACGCCCAGAACAGATTCTGTTTTATCTTTCGAAAAGTTGCTCGAGATAATTTGACAGCTTTAACCACATCTGACAAGTTACCTCTCACGAGCACAACGTCTCCTGCTTCTATAGCTATGTCGGTTCCAGTGCCTATAGCAATGCCCACGTTGGCTTGAGTAAGAGCTGGCGCATCGTTTATTCCATCTCCTACCATAGCGACGAGTCCAACTTCTTCCTGAAGCCTTTGAATCTCAGCCACTTTCCTGTCTGGCAGCACCTCAGCCAATACCTTAGATATGCCAACTTTCTTTGCGATGGCTTCCCCAGTTCGTCGGTTGTCTCCTGTAAGCATCGCTGTCTGAAGACCCATATTTTCCAGTTCAGCAATAGCCTCAACAGAATCGTCCTTGAGGGTGTCAGCTTCTGCGATGACTCCGACGCACTTGCTATTTTTTGTAACAAGCATCACGGTTTTCGCTTCCTCCTCCAACCTCTCAAGCTCTGATTCTAGGCTGCTGTAGTCAATTCCCTCTTCATCCACAAGTTTCCTGTTGCCAACTAAAACCGTACTCTGTCCCTCAATCTCTCCCTTGATCCCTCTGCCAGTGATTGCCTCAAACTTTTTCAGCTTCACTAATTCCAGTCCGTCCTCCTCAGCTTTTCTGATAATGGCTTCAGCCAAAGGATGCTCAGACCCTTTCTCAACGCTTGCAGCTAACCTCAAAACCTCACTCTCTTGAACCCCTTTCACAGGAATTGTGTCAGTAACATCAGGTTGCCCCTTAGTTATTGTGCCAGTTTTGTCGAAAACGATTACTTTGATGTCTTTGAGTGTTTGGATTGCTTCTCCACGCCTAATCAAAACGCCGTTCTCAGCGCCCATTCCACTTCCAACCATAAGAACTGTAGGTGTTGCCAGCCCGAGGGCGCAGGGACATGCAATAACCAGCGTCGACACGGTCGCAAATACTGCCAATGAAAATACACTTAGCGACGGATCAACCCAAGGAAGGAACTGACTCGCCCATCCACCAACACTACCTATAACTCCTGGAAAAGCTAACCATAGGACCACGGTTAAGGAGGCGAGGATTAAGACTGTGGGAACGAAATAGCTGGTCACACGGTCCGCGAATTCTTGGATAGGCACCTTCGAACCTTGAGCCTCTTCCACCATCTTTATGACTTGAGACAGGAAGGTGTCTTTTCCGATCTTAGTTGCCCTGACATTTAGAAGCCCCCTCTGGTTGATTGTGGCGCCAATGACCTCGTCACCCAGCTTTTTCTGCACAGGCATAGACTCTCCTGTCGCCATTGACTCGTCGACGCCACTCTCACCTTCGATGACTACGCCATCGGTAGGTATCTTCTCTCCT
>JAUWDF010000052.1 GCA_030608925.1 Candidatus Bathyarchaeota archaeon
GATATTAACTACTTAAGTTCTGGTTTTCCAGCTATAAGTACTCAAAATTACACGCGCACGCATGACAAGAAATTGCGCGCGCCTTTTTCTTAACGGTCATACAAGTGAATATATTCCTATAATCGGGATAACTCTCAAAGCGTGCGCGCTTTCCAGCCTTCCTCCATTACCTCTTTGCCTCTGTGGATCTCTCCGGAATATCGATAAATACGTGATCGTCAGTCATCAAATCAACTAAATCATTTAGATCTTGCGTGTTAATCATTTCATTAAATTTCAAAGCAATGTACATCATCCTTGAAGAATCCATATCCATCACTACAGCTGATTAACCATTCAAAGAATTATTTTGCTGAAGGTTGACGCTGCTATTTGTGAGAGATTGTGAAAGGGTGAAGGATATATTCCTATTATGATTGAAATAATCATCGGGATTGATGTTGCAATTAGCATGGTACGAGGTGCTTCTGACACGTTCTTTGTGATTGCTGTAGTTGGTTTTATGGCGACTGCCTGGATTATCCGCAGGCAATAACCAGCGGACAGTATCATATTTATCGTCATGATAAAGGAGAATATCCCCTTTCCAGCCATTATTCCTGCATTAATTATCATTAGTTCACTCCAGAAAATGTTCAATGGTGGAATGCTAGCTAGTGACAGCAACCCAATTAGCAAAATTGCGCTAGTAAAGGGCATGGAGTGCCTTATGCCTGAAAGAGCTTTGAGGCTTCTAGTTTTAGTTCTATGTATGATAGAGCCTACGCAGAGAAAGAGGAGAGCCTTAACTATCCCATGGTTAAGCGTATGAAAAAGACTGCCTGCTATCCCGTTTTCTGTCCCAATAGCCAATCCAAATAGTATGTAGCCTGAGTTAGCGATGGTGCTGTACGCTAAGAGACGTTTTATGTCATCTTGGAGTAGGGCGGATAGATTCCCTATAAACATAGTTAAAATTGAGAAGACTAACAGTATGGTGCCCCATATCGCGTATGATGAAGGAAAAATCAAGAAAAGAGTTTTTAGAAGTCCTATTATTCCCGCTACTACGACAACTCCTGAGAGGATGGCACTTACTGAGCTGGGTGCAGCAGCGTGAGCGTCTGGAAGCCAAGTGTGAAAAGGGAACATTGCAGCTTGAAGACCAAATCCCACTAACAACATAACTATAGTGATGCTAAAGAAGGGATTAGCGTTCAAGCCACCTATCGAGCTTAAGTTTGCGAGGTTAAGTGTTCCAGTCATCCCATAAATCAGTGATAAAGCGAAAAGAATAGTAATTGTACCCGCTCCGCTCATTATCAAATATTTATAGCTGGCTTCTATCGATTCAGCTGATTGCTTTCTAAAGGCAACTAATGAGTATGAGCTTAAGCACATTATTTCCCAGAAGAGGAAGAGAGTAATGAGATCTCCTGACAATGTTAATCCAACTAAACCTGTGATTAAAGCTGTTAAAATAGTGTAAAACCCAGTTGAGTTCGAGCTCTGTTCACTATAAGAAAAAACAGTAGATGTTACACCTATGATTAGAAATAACAGGATTAGAAACATGCTAGCGTTTGAAACTTCGAAATAAGCAGACTCTAGAGAAGGAAAGCAAGATACTACGATAGACGTTCTCACATAGGATAAGAAACTTGAGTAATAAAATATGACAATCAAGATTGCTGAAAGTAAGCCTAATGCTGTATAAGTTGAAGTTATCTCCTTCTCTTTACCATATCTCTTACCAAGTAAACCCATGAGTGGAATTGTGATGAGGATTACAATGAGAAGATCTAGTAGGAGAGTGAACATTAATGTCTAAGCCTCTTTAATTTACGTACATTCAAAGTTTCATAATGTCGATAAGCATACAGCGTAATCACTAGACCAAGAGCTATTGTTGTACCTCCAACTCCTAAAATTATTATAGAAAACAAGTGAGCTAGAGGATGGGGGATCCCTTCAACTCCATATGCAGAGAAAACGATGAAATTTAAGTTTACTGCGTTAAGCATTATTTCTAAACCCATCAACAGTCTAATCATGTTCCTTTTAGAAATTAAGCAGTAAATACCAATGAAGAACAATATGACTGAGCAGGTCACATAATATGTTATTGGGACCACCATTAATCCTTCCTAGAACTATCTGTTAACAGCATTGATGTGCAACATACAGCTGCTACAAAGAGAAGTAAGCCCAAAACGATTACATCATAAGATCGAACTACCCACATAACTTCGCTAAGTCGCTCATACTCACTATAATCAGTGTTGACATATTCCTCAACTGAGTAAAGTGAATTTTGGAAAAGAATGTAATCTTGTTGGTAAATAGGTAGAATAAGAAAAGCAAGTAGAGGTAATGCTAGAATGAGACTGGTTTTGATTAAAAGTTTCTTCATGTTTCTCCTCTCTCCGTGAGCATCACTACAGCTACAAACAACACCATTGTTGCTCCAACGAAAACGAGCATCTGAAAAGCCATGACAAACTGGGCATTTAATAGACCAAATAATAATCCCATACATATTCCCATTATAGAAAGACACCCAACTGAGTGTAGAAGATTCTTCAATTCAACAGTTAGAACTGCTGTCGACATAATTACAATCATCAATATCATTTCAATCATTTTCACACCTCAATTAATGAAAGAAAGTTGCTAGGTAGTCAGCAGCTGGTTTTAAGAATTCTAAGGCCAGTCCAGGCCATAATCCAAGGATTATAGATGCAGTGGCTAGAACCACTATGGGAGCTAGTATCCACATGGGAGACTCCTTAACATTTTCTAGTTTCTTTGGCACTGGGCCAAATAGGATTTGCCATCCGAATTGAAGCAGGTATCCTGCTGTTATAATGGTGCTCGCAACTCCTATGAATGTAAAGATACTTTTTCCTGAGGCTAGCCCTCCAGCAAAGATCATCCATTCACTCCAAAAACCGTTGAACGGGGGCGTCCCAGCTAAACTAAATATTCCGATTAAGCAAGAAAATCCAGTTATTGGCATCTTGCTAATTAGGCCACCCAGCTGTTTCATATTTCTCGTTTCAGTCTGATGTATAATCGACCCTACACACAGAAAAAGGAGCGCTTTACAAATTGCATGATTCACTATGTGAAACAAGCTTCCCATTACACCCAGAGATGATACTGTGGAGAAACCAAAAAGAATGTAGCCCATCTGACTTATACTTGAGTAAGCCAGTAACCGCTTGATATCTGTCTGTGCTAACGCCATCATGCCCCCATATATCATAGTAATTATAGCGAGAGAGAGCAAAATGTTTGAAGCACTGACCATGCTTCCTCCGAAAATCGGTAGCAGTATTCTTGCTATGCCATAAGCTCCACAGTTTAACATTGCTCCTGAAAGCATAGCGCTAATGGGTGCGGGAGCTTCAGAGTGGGTGTCTGGAAGCCAAGTGTGAAGAGGAAACGCAGCCATCTTTACGAAGAATCCGAGAGTGAAAAGGGTGAATATTATGGGGATTGACGATATTGGTACATAGATCAGTCTAAAAGGCAGTTCAAGTAGACTGAAGCTTCCCGTGAAAGAATAGAGTGAAAGAATTCCGAGAAGTAGAAAGAGAGCTCCCATGTGGGTAAATATGAAATATTTGAAAGCGATATTTTGTCTATTTCTTGAAGTGCCCCAACGCGCAAGTAAAAAGTATGATGGGATTAACATGAGTTCCCAGAAGAGGTAGAATTGAATTAGATTTATTGAGAAGATTACTCCTATCATTCCAGTCATGAAAAGCAGCAAGTTAGCGTAATACTCTGATTTATTCTCCACATTTTTCATGTATCTAATCGAGTAAAAACAAGATAGAGCGCCCACAATTGCGATAATTGCACCTATAGGGAGACTTACATTATCGATGAGAAAACCAAAGTCTATATTTAATGACTGTATCCATGGGTAAGTAGTTCTAATTGAGTTCCGCCCATATACACGAGCATCAAATAATGGACCAATCAAGCTCAGTAGTAACAAAACAGATATAGTCGATACTGCAGTTGCTAGCAAATCTACGAATCTTTCAAAATATCTGTGAGCGACATAGATAATTAGTCCAGTAACTCCAGGGAGCATAACTGCTATCAGAGGCGTGTGATAAAACATCATATCCCCACAGAACCTCCAAGAACTAACGACAGTATCATCATGATGCAGAATCCAACGAGTACAAGTAACATGTTGTAAGATAAGACACCTGTTTGAAGCCCTCTCAATTTCTCAGCTACGAACTTAGTAGTTTCAGCAACTTTTGAATTTAACGCTTCAAAGACCTCCAATTCAATTATGCTCGCACGCTCAGAGAAAGAGACCATTAGCTTTGTGACACTATCAAAAAATTGACTTAGTCCCCTAATTCTCGGTCTCTTAACCCCTTCAATTTCCACAGTCCTATAAAGTCTAATAGAGAGCCCAACGGTATAGTCAGCGATTTTCCGATATAGCAGGCTTATGTAAAATCGATTCAGGACAAGACTATGGAGTTTAGCGAGGATTACATGCTTTTCTAGAATCTGCTCAGCATCAATCTTGTGTTTATAGTATATCATACGCGAAATATTTCCAAAAACAAGTAATGCAATTATTGTTAGCACTGTGCTTATGGATGGAATTATGTAAACTACAAAATCGATTGCGTTCTGGAAAACAAGACCACTCACAATTGGCAAAAAGAAGTTACTTAAAAGAGGCACAAGGAGGGGAACAGATAAATCTAGGATAAAAGTAAGGGCAATTAATCCGCCCAGGGAATAAATCATCGATCTGGGGAGTTCTCTCACTTTTCTTCCGAATGACTGCTTCCCAAATATTTGACCCATAAGTCGGATGGCATAGAACGCAGAGACACCACCTGTTAGTATCAAAACTATGAAAATTCCAAGGCTAGAATGGATTATCAATGGATTATTATGGTACAACGCATTGTTTGGCAGTTCTAGCGCTAGAGATTGAACCCAGTTACATAACCAGAATCCACTGAATATTGGAACATTAGAAATTGCAAAGACTGCAACTTCCATTCCTTGATGCGCAAGTCTGCTTTTTAAGCCAGCCATGTTGAAAAGATCCTCGGAAGAAAGACGGTAAGATATGAAAACAGTAGTTAAAATGAGTAAAGCTGAAACAAACGCGTCAACAGTTAATATTGTCACGCCAGCCATGTATCCTGACCACCAGTTAACAACCAGACCTGAAAGCCCAAAAGCCACTAGCATAAGGCCAATTATACTGGAAATAGAGTAAGCCATAACACGTTGAGGATGTCTCTGAGTTGCCGCAGCCAGAGCGGTCAATAAACCCGTAACAGCTCCTATCCAAGCTGTTAGGAGAAAGAAGTAGAGAAGCTCACTGAGTCCAGCGGAATAGGCTTGTTGAAATAATGGCAGCACTCTGGCTAAGAGGTAGGGTCCAGCTAAACACTCTGTTAGAGCATTTGAAGATGAAGGCGTTCCCACTAACATATCCGGCAACCACTCGTGCAAAGGAAACTGAGCTGCCTTACCAACTATACCTCCAAGAAACATCAGAGAACTAAACAACAACAACCCAGAAGTGGAAAGCTGGATCAGCCAACCCATATCTTGCGAGAGTTCAATGAAGTTGAAGGTGCCTGAATAGACATAAACAACTATTATAAAAAATAGTAACCCTACATCTCCTACTCGAAGAATCATATTTACTCTCAACCCAAAACAGGCTTTCTCCCTCTCAGCATGGTTGAAACTGGCAAGAAATGTAACACACAAACCAACAATCTCCCAACCTACAAACATAAACAGAAAATTGTCAGCCAACACAATCAACAAGTACCCAGAGGTGAATAGTTGAATTAGAAACCAGAACCGAGTAAGACTAGCATCATCTCTCATATACC
>JAUWDF010000243.1 GCA_030608925.1 Candidatus Bathyarchaeota archaeon
CACGTATTTCTGGACTAAAAATCCAAATGTTTCTATGCCTTGCGACGTAATTTATGATGCAATCGATAAGGTTTTGTCGTCTTATAGTTTCCATAACCAGTTTATATCCTAAGCCTATCGTATGCGGGTCATTGATTCTCAGTTGTTTGGATGCAGCCATGAGAGCGAGTCTTTCATTCAGTCTCCTTGTTTCAACTCTATGTAAAGCTTCAATGGCTAATGCCCAAGCATCGCGGCGCAACTGCTACACCCTCAGAAATGATGCAACGGACGCTTTATTAAAACGTTAACACGAATATTCAGTCTACGAGACCTGTAAAAATGGTGGAACAAAGTCAACTCGATAATTTTTCAAAACCCAACCAGTTAGCTTTGACAGAAGAAACCAACCAAAAAACACCCAGCGATATCAGATCAGAAGCAGGTCACAAGCACAAGAAATGGGCTCCCCAGAGTGATGACCCACAGACTCTTCCTCCATCATATTTCGTGTCAGCCACCTTTGACGGTAGAAGAAACTTAGCACGTCTAATGTTTTACGAACCAAAAACTCAACGCAACTACTTTTGGCACGACACCACCGGTCACAAACCATATCTCATCACCAACCTGTCTCCCTTTGAATTAGATCAATTAAAGAGGGTTAAGAATCATCCAGGCTTTGACCATTTTGAACAAGTAGAGAAGATTGATCCCCTAACCAATAAAACAAAAACATTTACCAAAGTAGTAGCAAATAATCCACTAGCAATTGGAGGACGTTCAGGAAGTCTACGAGAGGTTATTCCAGAGGAACACGCTCGAATACGTAAATCGGGACAACCTGAGGCGAAAGTTTGGGAAGCTGCAATAAAATATTACCAGTGTTACATTTACGACCGAAATATCATTCCAGGAATGTTATTCAGTATTGTAGACGGAAAGCTGACCCCAGCAGAGACTAATACGACACAGAAAGCGGTTGAGAAACTTGAATCTCTTTTTGACTTTGAAGAAGCAGACCTGAAGGAATATATTGCACATTGGGCTCGAATGCTTGAATATCCTGCTCCACCCTTCAGACGATTGGCTTTGGACATAGAAGTTTTCTCTCCAATAGCTACTCGAGTACCTGACCCCCATGAAGCTCCCTATGAAGTTATCTGCGCTTCCCTAGTTACCACAGACGGCGAAGATAAGGTGCTGCTTCTAGAAAGAGAGAACATGAAAAAAAGTATGGAAAATATGCCTTCAGGAGTTAAAATTGAGTTCTTTGAAAAAGAAGAGAATTTGATTAAAGAAATTTTCAGATATTTATGGGAATATCCCTTTGTCATCACCTTCAATGGGGACGACTTTGATCTGAGGTACTTGGAAAGGCGAGCTGAACGACTTCGCGAGAACGGTGCTCACATACCCAAAAATGAGGTACCCATTGAAGTTACGCGAACGCGTCGTGTTTGTCTGCTCAAGAACAGTGTTCATATTGACTTGTACAAGTTTTTCTATAATCGTTCAATTCAGATATACGCCTTCAACAACAAGTACCGCGGTGTGACCCTTGATGAAGTCAGCACAGCGCTAATCGATTCATCGAAAATTGAGTTAGATAAACCCTTTGCTGAGCTCACTTATTCAGAGCTAGCAACTTACTGTCTACGCGATGCTGAGATCACACTCAAATTGACAAGCTTCGATGACGACGTTGCTATGAAACTAATTCTGGTTCTCGCCCGAATCAGCAAGATGCCAATGGAGGATGTTAGCAGACAAGGTGTGTCACGCTGGATTAGGAATTTCATGCACTTTGAGCATCGAAGATTAGGTATGCTAATTCCAGATACTTCGGATATCTTAGCCTTAAAGGGTGAAACATCTACAACTGCAACAATAAAAGGAAAGAAGTACAAAGGCGCAATTGTGGTTGAACCCGTTCCAGGTGTACATTTTAATGTTGCAGTTATGGACTTCCCTAGTCTATACCCTTCCATCATGAAGATCTGGAATCTAGGTTACCAAACGATACTCTGCTCTCACAAAAGCTGTAAGGAGAACATAATTCCTGGCACTCCCCACTGGGTTTGCAAGAAAAATAGGGCTTTGGAAAGCCTGCTCATCGGCTCTCTAAGAGATTTGAGAGTTACATGGTATAAACCAAAAGCGAATGACAAAGCTCTGCCTGCTAAAGTGCGTAATTGGTACAACGTAATTCAAAGAGCGTTAAAGGTTATCTTAAATGCAAGCTATGGAGTTTTCGGAGCAGAGTCTTTTGACCTATATTGCCCACCGGTAGCAGAAGCAACTGCAGCGATAGGACGACATTCCATAATGCAGATAGTAAACAAGGCTAAGGAGTTGGATGTTGAAGTGCTTTATGGTGACACAGACAGTGTTTTCTTAAAGGATCCAACCAAGCAACAAATTGAGGATTTAGCTAAGTGGTCTGAGAAAGAACTAAAGATGGGATTGGATGTCGATAAAGAATATCGCTATGCTGTATTCAGTTCACGAAAAAAGAACTATCTAGGCATTCTTGAAGAGGGTAATGTTGATGTCAAGGGCATGACTGGAAAGAAAAAACATAT
>JAUWDF010000166.1 GCA_030608925.1 Candidatus Bathyarchaeota archaeon
AAGAGAAAAAACTGAAAACAACACTAGGTCTAACAAAGTTTCTGCACCATAGCACTGGAGTAGAAGCCAAGAAAGCCCTGTTCTATTCTCCAACTTGTACAATCAACGGTTTTCTAACTGGATACACCGGAAAAGGTTCAAAAACCGTGCTTCCAAAGGAAGCAACAGTAAAAATCGACTTTAGACTAGTGTCAAATCAGATGCCTAGAGAAATTCTTACAAAACTCATCAGCCACTTGAAAAAGAGGGGTTTCGAAGATATCGAGATCATACGACATGGTTCCACAGAGCCTGCAAGAACACCAGTAAATGAAAGACTAGTCCAAGTTGTTGTGGATGCTGCAAGAAAGATTTACAAGAAAAAAGTCGTTGTTTATCCTACAAGTTCAGCATCTGGACCCATGCATTTATTTCGAAACTGGCTTGGATGTCCAGTCGTCTCCGCAGGGTGTAGCCATGCTAACTCTAAAACTCATGCGCCCAACGAAAACCTGACTATCGATGGGTTCATCAAGGGAACAAAACTGATGGCAACAATCATAAACGATTTCGCATGAACAATAATATGCTCTTAGCATCAAATTAGGAGATAGTTTCTTATGAAACTCTTTGGAACTAGCGGCATCAGAGATGTAGCTAATCGGATAATAACCCCGCAACTTGCATTGCAATTAGGTCAGGCTCTAGTCACATACACAAAAGCAGCGAAAATACTCATAGCCCACGATACACGCACAACATCTCCAATGTTGAAGCACGCTTTGACAGCAGGAATAACTGCTTGTGGTGCCAACGTTCTTCAGCAAGGAATACTTCCAACCCCTATTCTAGCCTATCTCACCCGAATGACGAAATCAAATGCAGGAGTGATGATAACCGCAAGCCATAATCCTCCTGAATACAATGGAATCAAACTCTACAACCCAGATACAAGCGCCTATACTCTAACCCAACAAAACCAAATGGAAAATCTGGTTACTCAGAAGAATTTCAATCTGGCAAGATGGCAAGATGTCGGCAAGACACAGGAAGTAGACGAAACTCATCATTATATCGAAATGATAGAAAATAAAGTCAGAATCAGAAAGCCATGGAAGCTAATACTGGATCCTGGTAATGGTGCATCAAGTTTTCTCTCACCTCGAATATTTCGAAAACTAGAATGTGAAGTCACAACAATTAATTCACAGCCAGATGGCTATTTTCCAGGCAGAAGTGCTGAACCCTCCAAAGAATCCTTAGGATCCCTCTGCAATCTGGTTAAAGATCTAAAGGCTGACGTGGGAATAGCATACGATGGGGATGGAGATAGAATGATTGTTGTTGATGAGAGAGGACACGTAACACCTCCAGATCAAACTTTCGCTGCCTATGGAACGCATGTTATTTCTAATCAAAAAAATAAGAAAGTGGTCACTCATGTGGAAGCTTCAATGTGTGTAGAGAGAATGGTTGAAGCGAATGGCGGAAAGGTCATCCGTACGAAAGTTGGTGATGTTAACATAACTGAAAGCCTAGTACGGAATAGTGCTGCCTTTGGTGGAGAACCCTGCGGTGCATGGATTCATCCAAGTTTCCATTACTGCCCCGACGGAATTCTCTCATCGGTCCTATTACTTCAAGCACTCGAAGAAACAGGATTGAACATGTCAAAATTCGTATCCAAAGCACCTCAGTATCCAATACTAAGGGAAAATATCTCATGCTCAGATGATTCTAAGATATTAGTTCTAGAAAGGATAAACAATACTCTTCCTGCTATACTCACTGGAATTAAAGAGCAATCAAATCAGGATGGATTGCGTTTAACCTTTGAGCAAGCTTGGCTTCTGGTCAGGCCTTCAGGAACTGAATCCTTAATGCGAGTAACTGTTGAAGCTGAAACTGCGAAAATGGCAGAATCACTATTAAGAAAAGTCGAAAAACACGTACGTACGTTAATTAAGGAGGTAAATCATTGAAAGCAGTGATTCTAGCGGCAGGTAAAGGAACACGTCTCCATCCACTCACCCTTTCGCGTCCTAAGCACCTTGTTCCAATTGGTGGTAAACCAATAATAGATTATGGATTAGAGGCGCTCAAGAACGCAGGTATCAAAGAAGTAGTGATGGTCGTTAACTATCTAGCAGAACATTTTAAACACTACTTAGGGGACGGAACAAGATTTGGGATGAAGATCGAATATGTCATTCAGAAGCAACAAAATGGAACTGCGGATGCCACAGGTTGTGCAGAATCACTAGTCGAAGGTCCTTTCCTCTTGACTTATGGGGATTGGCTAACATCACTAGAAGCAATATCGACAGTAATCTCAGCTCATGAAGAGGAACAACCCTCAGTCACTATGGCTGTCGTACCAGTACAAAATCCGGAACATTATGGTGTTGTCAGAGTGGAAGACACCAAGGTAAAAGAAATTGTCGAAAAACCCTCAAGGGGTAGGGCGCCCTCAAACCTGGCAAATGCAGGTATATACGTTTTTTCGCTTGAAATCTTTGACACAATAAGACAGACAACATCCAGCTCAAGGGGTGAATTGGAGCTTACTGACTCTCTTTCTCTCTTATTGAAGAAGGGACGAAAAATTCTAGCAGTACCACTTCAAGAGACTGACGCATTTGATGTAGGGCTGCTTTGGGATCTATTTCCAGCCAATTGTTGGGTTCTGCAAAGGGCAAAGCTTCAAACAGAAGGTGAAATTGAGGATGGCGCGAATCTTATAGGGCCAATGATTCTTGAGAAAGGATCTAGAATCCGATCTGGAACATACATTGAAGGGCCTGCGTTCATTGGAAAAGACAGCGACATTGGACCAAACTGCTTCATTCGATCGTATACAAGTATAGGGCAGAAGGTTCGAATCGGAAATGCTTGCGAAATAAAAAATTCTATAATAATGGACAAAACGCACATCGGCCACCTTTCCTACATTGGCGATAGTTTAATAGGAGAAAACTGCAACTTAGGCGCTGGAACTACAATCGCCAACTATCGTTTCGATGGCAAACCAATTAAAATGAACGTCAAAGACAAAATTCAGGATACTGGAAGAAGAAAACTGGGTGTTGTGATGGGAGACAACGTCAAGACAGGCATCAATGTGTCGTTCATGCCGGGGACAAAAATCGGCCCCAATAGTTGGATCGGACCTAATGTACTTGTAACTAGAGACGTCCCAGCAGACTCTAAAGTTTTTCTTAAACAAAATCATGTAAATAAGACTGCACACGCAAATAAATAGGCACGCGCGCATAAATAGGAAGCCTCAAATATCACAATGCTAAAAAGGCATTATTCCATTATATCACGGGA
>JAUWDF010000157.1 GCA_030608925.1 Candidatus Bathyarchaeota archaeon
GAGATGATTAGTGTGGTGGTTGATATTGATGACACGATTATAAACACTGGACGCAGATTGCAAGCAATTTGGCTCGAGTTATTAAAACATGAGATTCCATTGGAAGAAGTTGAAACATCAAATTTAGAGAAGATTTTCATGAAGTTTGCATCTACAGAACAGAAGGATAAAGCCAGAGAGTTTCAGAAACGCTTTTGGAACCTTCTCCTATGTGTGGAAGAAGTCGGAAATGCATCTCTCAAGCTCCATGAACCTATCCCCTATGCAGCAGATGTACTTCACGAATGGAGCATGGCATGCGTAATTACTTACTTAACGGGAAGGACTGAAAACATGCGATCTAATACACTCGATGAATTAGAGAAATATGGATTTCCAACAGAAAACGCAAAATTATACATGTTTACTGACAAAGATTTCGCACGTGCAAAAGGTTTAGACCCTTCTGGCCCAACTCTTGTTGATGCAAGATCATATCTCTTGACGAAAATAAGTGATAATTATACTATAATCAGAGTTATTGATGATTATCCTGGCTACTTCAATACATACCAGCAATTCAAGGTCCCAGACAGAATTGGATTATTACGTCCAAGGAAGTATACACGACAACACTATATCGATCGAGGAGCAACAAGAGTTGTCGAGAGTTGGAAAGAGCTTCAAAATGATACACCTAGATTGATTTAACTTCCTTACGCGAGGTTAATTATGCAATATGAAAAGACCTGGGCTGAGATAGGAATGGAGATCTATTGGTGAACGATTTCAACCTTCTCATAACAACCAGTCGGGGAAACGAGGCTCAAGTCTGTTCTGAAATGTGGTATTTGCTGGGAGAAGCTGGTGACAATGCTCCAACAGTCGACAAAACTGGGATTTCCGGCGTTGTAGCTGCGAGGACTTCTCTTTCACCTTCTATCGCGATCGATAGACTTAGGACTATACTGATCGAACAACCTTCTGAGTTCCGCTACACACTTCGGGTAATCCCTATCCAAAAGGTAGTGAAGTCGAATGTTTCTTCAATTAAAGAAGCAGCGCGAGACGTCGCAACCAGAATCAATAAAGGAGAAACATTCCGTATCACGGTTGAAAAACGCCACACTTCAATTTCCAGAAAAGAACTAATCGAAGCGGTGGCTTCGGTTGTTAAAAATAAAGTGAACTTAACAAATCCCGATAAAATAATTATTATCGAAGTTGTCGGGAAGCACACTGGGATATCAGTGCTCAGTCCACCAGAGATACTATCTATCTCGAAAGAGCGAAACTATTAAACTGAAACATTAGAATTCATTAACGTCTGGTAACTAAGATAGCCATATGTTCAATAACCCGATCTAAAATAATCCCTTTATCCATATTATTTCGTGTCTTAGATGCTAGCTCGATGTCGGAAATTTGGAAAAGGCTTCTTACACCCATAACTTTAGCGTCAGAAAAATCAATTACACTATCGTCCCGAACACCATTAATAAAATGTGATGCTTCTTTAACAGTGTCTTTTGCATCGCTTAATGTGTCTGTAATCCCTGCTACAGCAATCCTCGTTGTATCTGTTTTGATTCCAATTAGATTGACAGCATCACTAATTTGCCTCTGTGCAGAAGCGTAAAGCAGAGACTCTACAGCTAGGCTCTTTGAAATATTAGTATTATTCTTGAAAACCTTTAAAGCATTCAGCACTGCGAAGTACAAATGTTGCGGTCCTGCAATTAGAGTAGCATCGAAGAACTGTACATCACATTGTGGTAACCTTTTTCGAATATGCTTGACAAGTACATCAACATCACTAACTTTCACATTTCTGAAACCAGATAAGGACAAGTATTTGTCAAACCCTTCAACTTGTTTAATCATGTATACTCCTCAACCAGTTCTTGAATCAGAAGTATCTAGGCACCTCGGATTAAAATTTTCATGCGGTAATTGAAACCAAGAGAGGTTCAGTATACAGTGTAAATGCTGAGTTCGCGCTATCATGAGAACTTACAGCTAAGAAAAAAGTTATAGATATCCGAATCATACGCATTAATGGGAAATTGGAATGGTTCATAGAACTGTGAAACATATTTCCGGGCAGCAATTGCATTGTAAAAACTGGCAAATTGAGGGTATTTATCGCATGCTTCATCATGTTGTTGACCCCGAAGTAGCCAAAGACCCTGAAAAACTGATCGTTTACGGCGGAACAGGGAAAGCAGCTCGAAATTGGGAATGTTTCGACAGAATAACGGAAACGCTTGAAAATCTTGAAATCGACGAAACTATGCTGATCCAAAGTGGGAAACCAGTGGCAGTTTTTAAAACTCACAAATGGGCTCCACGGACGCTTATTGTCAATTCAATGTTGGTGCCGCGATGGGCATCTTGGGATCATTTCTACGAACTAGAGCAGAAGGGATTGATAATGTTTGGTCAAATGACAGCAGGTTCTTGGGCTTATATAGGCACGCAAGGAATTCTGCAAGGAACATATGAAACCCTTGCTGCTGTAGCTAGACAGCATTTCAATGGAAGCCTCCGAGGAAAACTTGTTTTGACAGCGGGGTTAGGTGAAATGGGAGGCGCTCAACCTCTAGCAATCACAATGAATGACGGCGTAGCGCTTGTGGTGGAAATTGACAAACGAGCAATAGAAAAACGTCTAAGACACAAATACTTAGAAACATGGACAGATGATTTGGATGAAGCGATACATCTAGCAACCGAAGCTAAGAAAGAAGAGAAACCCAAAAGTATAGGTTTGCTAGGAAACGCTTCTGAAGTGCATCCTGAACTCGTGAATAGATCCGTGATTCCAGATGTTGTGACGGATCAAACTTCAGCTCACGATCCTCTCCACGGATATTACCCCCAAGGTTTCTCGAAAGAAGAAGCGGACATACTCAGACAAGAGAACCCTAAAGAATATACACTCAAAACTAAAGCAAGCATGAAAACTCATGTTGAAGCAATGGTCAAGATGATGGAGAAAGGAGCAGTAGTCTTCGAGTACGGCAATAATTTAAGGCAAGGAGCCTATGATGCCGGGTACAAAAACGCTTTTAAATATCAAGGGTTCGTCCCACTCTACATACGCCCAATGTTTTGCGAAGGCAGAGGACCATTCCGTTGGACTTCCCTTGTAGATGACCCAGAAGATATTCGAAAACTAGATGATGTCGTTCTCGAAGAATTCAAATATAACAAAGAATTATGTCGATGGATAAGAAAAGCAAGAGCAGAAGTAACTTTTCAAGGTTTACCAGCACGTGTTTGCTGGCTGGGATATGGAGAAAGAGCAAGGTTCGGTAAAATAATAAACAACCTAGTAAACAAGGGAGAGCTTTCTGGTCCCATCTGGATTGGTCGAGATCATCTAGACTGTGGCAGTGTAGCCTCTCCAAATCGCGAAACCGAAAACATGAAAGATGGAAGTGATGCTATTGCAGATTGGCCCATATT
>JAUWDF010000112.1 GCA_030608925.1 Candidatus Bathyarchaeota archaeon
CAAGCACTTGATTTTACTTTTCCCCTAAAATAGCGTGCACCGTAATATATTTATTTCATTCACCGCACCTTAAAAAGCCACACATACATAAAAGCGATAAGCGCTGAGAAACAGGTCGAAGGTTCAAACCACACAGATCAAACCGTTAGATAATCTCAGACAAAAAGTTTGAACAGGATGTACAAGCGTCTCTGGTCTCGGAGAGTTCAATATAATGAAAACACAACTTTGTAACTTCTGCTTGAAAAGTGGAATATTATGCTCTAAATGTGACAGTAAAGTTAAGTCAGGCGAGATTAGTGACGCATACCTTAAGATTGCCAAACAAATTCTGTCATTGGAAGAAAAATATCCGCCTCTTCAAAGTATTACTTTTCACGATGCCGTTGAGGCAAATGGCATTCTTGCATTGATTGTCGGGAGAGGTGATATATCTCGCTTTTTGGGATATGGAGGAAAGATCGTCAGAGCTATAGGCCAAGAAACTGGAAAAAGAATTCGCATATTAGAAAAGGGTGTGGATGACCGAAAATTCCTAGAAGATTTGTTTGCGCCCTCAGATATCATGACTATTAACACAATTTGGCTTCCTGACGGAACAACTGAAACTAGAGTGATCTTGAGAACGGGATGGAGAAGAACTCCACAAGTTAATGTAAAAGCAATGAAAGAAATTGCCAAAAAGGTTCGAAACGTTGTTTTGAGGGTTGAGTTTTCACGCTGAGGCGATTGTCGAAATGAAACTTGACTCGCTCGGAGAATGGCGGAGAACTCTTTACACAAGCGATATTGGTCCAGCACTGGATGGAAAAGAAGTAATTATCCTAGGCTGGGTTAGAGAGATTCGAGACCTGGGCGCTATAAAATTCCTTATCCTTCGGGATAGGCAAGGAACCGTCCAGATTACAATACCAACTAAGAAAGTGAAGAAAGAGATCTTGGATAAGGCAAACTCTCTGCAAATTCAATATTGTATAGGTGTGAAAGGAGTCGTGAAGAAGACTACGATGACGCAACGTGGCTTCGAGGTGGTTCCCAATGAAATCAGAGTTTTAAGTGCAGCGCACCATCCTCTTCCTCTCGACATGACGCGGAAGACTCCTGCAAGCCTAGATACACGGTTGAATGCTAGAGTCTTAGACCTTTGTCAAGATGAGAATCGCGCTATCTGGAAGATACAACATGAGGTATTGTCCACTCTTCGTAGATTTCTCTCAGATCAGGGCTTTATAGAAATTTATACTCCAAGAATTATTGCCACTGCAACAGAAGGTGGTGCAGCTCTTTTCTCCTTGGATTACTTTGACCGGGAAGCTCATTTAGCTCAGAGCCCCCAACTCTACAAGGAAGAGCTGACCCTTTGTTTTGAAAGAGTTTTCGAAGTCGGTCCCTTTTTCCGAGCAGAGGAGTCTCACACAAGAAGACACCTCAGCGAGTTCATATCCATAGATATTGAACAGGCCTTTGCCACCCAGGAAGACGTCATGACTCTGCTTGAACAGTGCATGTATAACATTTGCACGTCAATAAACAAGGACTGCGAAACAGAACTGGTTATTCTGAAGCATCAGATAGATCCTCCAACACTGCCATTCAAGCGCTTCACCTATGACGCGATTCTGAATGAACTCAACCAGAAGGGAGTGTCAATTCCATGGGGCGAAGACATACCAACACAAGCCTACCGAACCTTAGGTGAGCTTCACCCATACTTTTATTTTATAACCGATTGGCCATTGAAATCTAAACCCTTCTATATAGAATCCAAAGAAAATAACCCTGAAGTCAGCCAAGGATTCGACCTCATGTGGAAATGGATGGAGCTGGCTTCCGGAGGAACCCGTGTTCATTCCAAAGAACAGGTGACAAAACGACTAGAGGAACAGGGACTTCCACCAGAATCCTTCAAACATCATCTACAAGCGTTCGATTACGGATTACCGCCACACGCTGGTTGGGCGACTGGTCTGGAGAGGCTTTTAATGATGTTGACTGGGAAACATAATATTCGAGAGGTTGTTTTGTTTCCTCGAGACCGCGCTAGGTTAACGCCATAAAAAGATTGTATCTTTCTACTATAGAAGAAAATTTCACAAAAATATAAGAAAGACAAGAACGCAGGTTTCTATGGAGAAATACAGGAAATGTCACGAAAACTCCTTGGGATAACGATAGTCATGGTTTTGACATTCGGAATACTTAGCGTAGCTAACCTCTTACTACCAACACAAGCTGAATCCTTGAACATGGAGACTAGGTGTAAGGGGACCGTGAAAAAGAGAGCTGGTGAATCTTTCTCAGTTAAGATTGTATTTAAGAACAAAGACAATGTTAATGGAACATGGAGAATCACTGTAGTCTTTGAGGGAGAAAAGTGGTTTTGGAAGGGAGAAGAAAAGCAATTAGCTTTAGACCCCTTTGAAAAGGAAACTTTGACCTGGGAAGGAACAGTACCAGAAGATGCAGAGACCGATAGCATAGCAAGACTTGTAGTTTACTATGACAATAACTATGCTCCACTAGACTGGTGGATCCATGTGGTTGCATACCCTGAACTATCGATAACCTACAGCCAAGTCTGGTAAAAGAGATACATGCGACTGCGCGCGCAAGATCCAAGCCCTAACTCAATAGTATAACTATTCACTTACATGTTCTCAATTCAACAACACAAATTTCCATCCATTCTACTACTCGCATGCATAAATCTTCAATCCACATTATTGATTCACAACTGTTAAACAAGAAGTGAGATTGAAGTAGTTATTCCTAGACGGAGACTCAAGAAATGAAAAGAAAACTGATTATTGTAATGCTACTCTCAATAACTTGTATATTGGCTACGCTATTCATCCCGAGTGCACAAGCTACCACAATTACATCTGCCACTTTTAATAGAGATATATATCAGCAAGGCGAAACGGGTTACATTACTGTCACAGTCTATAATGACCGGGAAGAAAAGATACAAGTCACCGAATTGACAGCGACAATCGATTACTATTACAGCGACGAAAACATATACATTCAAACATTCTATAGTGACGAGGACCTGCCCCTCGAAATTGAACGAGGAGAAACCAACTCACTTCACTTGCCATTCAGCTTACCAACCAATATTGCTCCAGGCTACACAGAGATCTACGTTAGAGCCAAAACAGAACTCTGGCACAACCAATCGGAAATCTGGTATTCATCAGAGAATCCAACTTCACGACCAGTGCTTTATACAGAATCTCCATATAAGCAATGGTTTGAAAGTCAAGATGCAGCCAACGACTTGCTACAAAATGAACTACAGGAACTACAAGCAATCAATACAACCACAACGAGCCTAATGTACCTCTTCGCGGTCACTACAATAGCTTTCGTAGCAGTAATGATCCTCCTGATAATGCTAAAGGGTAGACCAAGAGCAATACCACAACCTGCAGCCTAATCACTCAAGTCCCAGTAACATCTTGTATATCTGAGAGGAAACATAGTGCACTTGCCGTTCCAAGGTGCTGCTAAGAGGTTGGGATAGCAATAATCCAAATACACTAACCCTTTTCTTCTATTCTTACAAGAACATAAAACATCAATTTTATACTGTACGCGTGGAGTGATGGAAGCTGAGGTCACGCGCACTTACTCACATAGCATGAATTCAATAAAGTGCACACATACTTCACAAATGGAAAGAGCAAAAAAATTTGGAGCAAATTATTAAAATCCTGCCTTCAAGGGATTACGGGTTTTCATAAACTCACGTAATGCAATTGTCGCGTAACTGCCACGATTCAGGGTGAAACGAAGTCTGAGTCTACTCGTACCGGGATATGATTCATCTCCAGTTGGCTTTCCGACATGAAGCCCCCTTATTTTTGCAAGAGTTGGACGGAGTCCACCAGAAGAACTTACTTCTGGCATAGAAGCGATATTGAAATCAGCTGGACCGATTTCTTCGTCTTCAAGTATGGATTTTTCGATTTCACCTTGTACTCCTTCTGAAGGAAATTGTTTGAATCCTATCATTGGGAGAGCGACGCGTTTTTTTTCAGATTTCACGTCTTTCTGGAGTTCTGTTAGGTTTTTTTGATTGGTCAGAGTATGGGTTCTTGTGGGTAGTCCATATCGACTGATCCTGACCGTGTAGTCACCGATTTGGGGCTGGTTTAGGGGGAGTTTTCGCATTATTCGC
>JAUWDF010000119.1 GCA_030608925.1 Candidatus Bathyarchaeota archaeon
TCGCTTGCCCAGATGTTGGTTTGAGAACTGTAGCGAGAATGAGAAGTAGAGTGGTCTTTCCAGAACCATTGGGTCCCAGAAGCACCATGATTTCGTTATTTTTTATCCTGAAATCTAGGTTCTTCAGGGCATAAGTTTTCCCATATCGCTTTGTAAGTTTCTTTGTTTCAACGGCATGCATCGGAATGAACCAACATCAGGTCGGAAATGTTCATAAATTTATAGTAGCATGCATGCACTAGCCAATAAAATAAACGTAGTGGTTACTTTTTGTGTCGTTTGTTTCTTTCTCTTTTTTGGGTCTTTCTACGCCATTCTCGTTTTTTCTGGGTTCTTATGGAAGATCTCCTGGATTGTGAAGAGGCGACTTCTGCACGATACTTGTTTATACTGTCGTAGAAAGCTCGAAAATCTATCTTGTCTTGCTGAAGTGCTTCAATATTTGAGTTGAGCTGTGTTTTGGTTTCTGGATTTGTTGTCTTGTCATATGTTTCTGAATAAGCGAGATATGCAGCGTGGAACTGAAAGTTAGATGGGTTGTCAATCAAAAGCTTTTCGGGCTCTGGTATCTCAGTGTCATTGCATTCTTCAGTCATAATCAACCAATCTCTTAATAGCGTAGATTTGTTAACCCGCGCTTTTATAGATAACGTTTGCTATTAGAGCTGTTCAGAGAAAAATGATGTATGCGCGCGCATTCCAGCAAATATCATAAAAGAGTGATTCATCTGCAACTCCCAACATCCAATACCCAGCAGAAACGCAGCATCCTTTGATCTATTTACTAGGTCAAACTAGGCTTACTTGGGTTCTCAGAACTGCACAGGGCTTTGTAGATCATATTGTGTTGATGCCTTGCGATGATTAGATGTTCTGCAATAGGGTGAGTAATGCCATGGCAAGTTTCTTACCTTTCTTCGTGACGACATATCGTTTTTTGAGTGGATCGAGAGGCTCCGCTGTGGCTAAACCCAATTGTGTAATCTCTATCATTCGCGAGCGATACGTACCATCACTGAGAGTGAGATTATGTTTGTTCATGTAGTCTTTTGCTTTTTTCCATTTCCCTTTTTCCAACGCTAGTAGAAAGAGACAATCCATCGCATGATCTTTCTCAAGCACTCTCTTAATCGCTGCAGTTGTTGGTGTTGTAAGAGTCTTTGTTATTTGCTCCTCAAGCTTCTCTTTGTCTGTTTCTCCCATTGTTAATCCACCTATCACGGTTTGTATGTTACCTGATTATGTTTTCACGCTTAAAAGATTTAACCTATATTACGATATATGTAATAATACAGGGGAAATATAGTACATTTTCTAAGCTTATTTTCGCTTCCGAAAGATTTGCACATCATCTATATTGGTGATATATTCGAATCCAACCTCAACTAGTTTACAGGCTTCATCGACTGTTCTTGCAGTTTTAACGTGGAACTCATCGTTTGTACTATGGAACACCGCGCGCGCGAACTACAAAGAACAGGATTGTAGCTAGGGTGAAGTTTCCACATTTCCAAGAGTGTTGATTGTTCCTTGTCTTCTCAAAACGATGTCTTGTTCTAGAGTTTCCTTGCGATATCTTCAACTGCGTTTAATGTTCTATCTATGTGAACTTTTTCGATTCCTAGATGCGTGACCATTCTAACTATGTTTTTGTCAAGAGTCAGAGCGAGCACTCCATTTTCTTTCAACTTTGAAACGATTTCCTCGGATGTGATGCCTAGGGTATGGACATCGAAATACACTATGTTTGTTTGCACATTTCTTAACTCAACTTCAACGCCCGTTGTCTCGGCCAATCCCTCTGCGAGTGCCCTCGCGTTTTTGTGATCTTCTTCCAGTCTGCTGATCATTTTCTCAAGGGCAATTATCCCTGGTGCTGCTATTATCCCAGCTTGACGCATTCCTCCTCCGAGGATTTTTCGCGTCTTTCTAGCTTTCTCTATAAACTCGGCTTCTCCAACGACGATTGATCCAACAGGGCAACTCAATCCTTTGGATAGGCAGAACATCAAATTGTCGACGTGTTTGCTGAGTTTCTTGACGTCCGTCTTCAACGCTACTGCTGCATTGAATATTCTCGCGCCATCCATGTAGAGTTTCAAGTCGTTTGTCTTCGCTATCTCACTTATCGCTTCTATCTGGCGAGGGGTGATCACGGTTCCCCCATGTCTGTTGTGTGTGTTCTCAATGCAGATCAATGTCGTGTCGGGGAAGTGTATGTTCTTGGGTCTTAAGGCTGCCTGGATACGTTCTGGATCCAGTGCTCCCAGAGCGCTTTTTATTGGCCATGGCATTAATCCTGCCACAGCGGAAATGGCACCGACTTCATACCAGTAAATGTGGGATTCTGCTTCCAGCAATACCATGTCTCCTCGCTTGGTGTTGCTCATCAACGAGATAAGGTTGGCTTGAGTTCCACTTGTTACTAGTAGCGCTGCGTCTTTTCCAAGTGTTTTAGCTGCCATCTCTTCAAGAGTGTTAACAGTTGGGTCTTCTCTGAAAACGTCGTCGCCAAGTTCAGCGTGTTTGATTGCTTCAAGCATCTCATCTGTGGGCAGAGTGACAGTATCACTCCTCAGATCTATGAATTCAGGAACTTCCCCCATTTCTAGCTTCCACCATTTTAATTTGGATACCGTGAATCATTATTTTAACCTTGCCAATACTTGTCTGTGAAGGATGCTTACATTTTGCATGGATTGATTCTCAAGGAGAACTGGGATTCTGTTTGTTTTCCAAGTTTTTCTGGTGTTGCCACTTTGAAAATCTTGGATTTCTCCTCTTTCGGAAGGTTAATAGTAACCTACCTTTATCTCAAAGTCTGCACGCATTGCCCGCGCATCTAGTACCAGCATTACGTTCATCTTTCTACAATGAAAGCGATTTTGACATCTGCATGATATTCTACAATTTTGCTGTCTTTTACTTTAGCAGTGCATCTCTTAACGTGAACTCCCTTGATGTTCTTGACCGTTTTAGCAGCCTCTGTAACAGCATTTTGAGCAGCCTCGCTCCAGCCATTTGGTGAGCTACCTATTAACTCGATAATTTTCACAACAGGCACACAATCCACCTCCACAAGCAAAATAGTTACAATACCACTTCAGCTTTTCGCGCGTTAGTTCTCAATATGAGTTCCAACACCTCGAAACACCTTTTACATCGGACCACGATGAGTACATATGCCTAGTAAGACAACTGTTTTATTCATCTGGGATGTTGACAAACACCTCAGAAACTACTTAGCAGGTAGATTAAAGCAATTTTCTAACATTGAGCTAGTTTTTCCACCACATCCATCTCAAGAAGAATATCTCGAATTAGCCCCAAATGCCGACATCATCGTTGGTTGGCGACCGACAAAAGAGCTACTACAAGCAGCTAAAGCGCTCCAATTGTTTATAAATCCAGGGGCAGGAGTCCAACATTTAATAGATCTTTTTAAAGATCTAAACCACTCAAGAGAAACAATTCTGGCAAACTGTCATGGCAACTCATCCTTTGTAGCTCAACACGCAGTTGCCATTCTACTTGCCTTATCTAACAAGATAATAATTCACCATAATTGGATGGCTGACGGTGAATGGAGGAAAGGTGATGAAGACGCTAAATCCATACCTCTTAGAAACAGGAGTGTAGGGCTCCTCGGGTATGGAGCTGTCAACCAGAAAGTACACAGACTCCTATCAGGCTTTGACTTGAACTTTTCAATACTCAGACGAAACTGGACAAAACAACAAACTCCACTGCTAACACAAGCAAGAAAATATGACTATCATGCTCTACACAAATTCTTAGACGAGATCGACATCCTCATCATTGCTGTCCCCCTCACATCTCTAACTCGACAACTTATCAAGAAGAGAGAACTCGAACTCCTCGGATCTAACGGACTATTAATCAATGTGGCACGAGGAAACATAATAGATGAAACATCCCTATTCAACGCATTAAAAGACAACACTATAGCAGGAGCAGCGATCGATGTTTGGTATAACTACAACCCAGAAAAAAATAAAATGGGACATAA
>JAUWDF010000074.1 GCA_030608925.1 Candidatus Bathyarchaeota archaeon
GTTCAAGCCCAGATGACGGGTATGACACTACCTACTGCGTTGGAGGAGGCTTCAAAGAGGGATTATGGTCCTCTGACTTTGGAGTTAAAGAAAGTCGTTCATCAAATGTCTTGGGGGCTCTCTTTTGAAGATGCTATTAGAGATTTTGGAGAACGTGTTGACACAGAACTTGTAAGGAGCAATGTGCCCCTCATCATTGAAGCAAGTCGTTCTGGAGGTCGCGTTGAGAAGGTTTTTGCTCCAATGAGTGGTTTCATTCAATCTACTCTTTCATTACAGAAGGAGCGTAAAGCCCAGTCCAGACCGTATATTGCGATAATCTATGTTGCTTTTTATGTGTTTGTACTTACCATAATATTGCTGTACAATGGTTTTTTCAGGGAATTTGAGAGCTCACCAATCATTGGAATGACTGCAATGACACCTGACGTTGCGGGGCAAGTTTTTGTTCACATGAGCTTTATCCAAGCTTTTTTCGGTGGTTTGATGGCTGGAAAGATAGGTGAAGGGTCTGTTATGTCAGGGTTGAAGCATAGTGTGATTTTACTTATCAGTGGATATTTCGCTTTGAAATTGGTGGCTTGGTGACGTTGTGGACCTTGTTTGGAGATAAAAAAGGAGTTACACCTGTGCTCAGCAACGTTTTGCTTACAGTGTTAGCAGTAGCTGCGATGTCCATTGCAGCTTCAGCCACGTACCTGATAACTGATAATATGCGTGACATTATGAGTGAAAGAATTGTTGCAGAAGATGTATGGTTCACCTCAGAAGGAATTTCTATCTATCTCCGCAACACTGGAAAAGTGGCCATTGATGTGTCAGCGGTCTATGTTGCCTATGAATATCAACAATTCAACACGTTGGTTTTGGAGGTTCAAGAGCACGGTTGGCTTAATATTACTTTCAGTTGGGAAGCAGACACATTATATCACATGAATTTAGTGACCAGCAGAGGGACAGAAATTGGCGATTACCACAAATCTCCTTCGTAAACTTCGGTTTAACCAGCGCGGTATTAGTAATGTCATAGTCATGGTTCTAAGTCTTGTCATATTGGTAACAATTGTGTCAAACATTATCTTGTGGAGTTATCAAATGAATCAGCTTGATTGGGAGAAGATGCATGAGAATTTTAGAGTTATCTCTGTTGCTCCAAGTGATCATTCTTCATGGTTCTCAACTCCACAGGAATATGTAGTGATTGAGGGTAGTCGAAGTTCTGGTACTTTTTCAGATACGCAATTAGTGGACGATAGTTTCGAAACATTTGTTGAAAGCGCCCGACTTGAAATAGAAGGTTCTTTTAGTATTGATATTGTCACCTATCCGCTTGAACACATCCAAACCGTTGAGTCACAAATGAGGTATAAGGCTAATAGCACTGAAGAGAAGCTTTACATCAAAGCCTATAACTGGTCGTCTTCAGTTTTTGAAGATCAGGGCTTCAACACAACAATGGGTCATGTTCCTTCAACAGAATGGGACAACTATAGTTTGAACTTCAGTGACCAATGGCAGAACTATGTACATGCCAATGGTACAGTAAAATTAAGAGTCATCGACGAAACCCCTGATGTGAATCAGACAGTAATTGACATTGATTTCTTAGCTATCAGAGTCGTCATTGATGGAGCAGAGTTCCAGTTCCAAAACAATGGCCCATCAACTCTCAACCTGGTTTCTATTTGGATAAACAATCAAACCCATCACCAACGTTACGACTTGGATGTTTTCTTAAATTCCGCTGAAACAGTCTTCTACTTCAGTAGCGACATAATCTTGCCAAGCGAGCCTTTTACAGTGAGAGTTGTCACAAAGAGGGGAAATATCGCAATTCTATCATGAAACCTTAGTTTTCTCTTGATTCTATTATTGTAAGCACATTTTTATTGGTCTTTCCCTTCGCTTCGTGACACACACTTTTCTTCTAATGCGTTTATTGCTTCCTGGGGATTCTTTGCCTCTACCAGAGTTATTTTGTAAAGCTTTGCCATTTTTTCACCATTTTCATTGATCTTAGGAATCGCGATTAAGCACGCTCTGTCAGGAGCAACATCATATATTTTAGCAAACATGGCGATCACAGGCTGCTCGGATACAACATCTTCTGTAGTGGTGGCAAGGTCAATAACAGTCACGTCATTGACATCACCTGCTCTGAAGGCAGTGATATCAAACATGTGACTTGCTCCAGATTTTCCCTTCAAGAACCCTGGAGTTTCAACTTTAAACCCGTGACTTACTAAAAACTCTCTAATAGGTGTGATTAAAATCCAACCAAGCGAGGCTTCTTGTTGTGCTTCTTCACTCAGTCTATAAGAATATACGTTCTCATAGATCGAATCCTCAAATTTGAAACTCTTATGGCAGTTTCTACAGAAATGAGAGGGTTCAGGAATATCAAAACTCTTGTCACAGTTATTGCACGTGCACCACATTCCAGCCTTTCTGAAATCTCCTTCAGGTTTCTCCAACTCTTTCCCGCATCGAGGACATATAAGCTCATCCTCTTTCCTGAAATTCTCTTCAGTGTCTATGTACCCACATTTCAGGTGTTCTATCAAGGCACTCTTCCTCACGTTGAAGGATTTACAGTGAGGACAATTATAGTGAGTTGATATCTTAAATGACCTGCATTCTGGACAATAGATTGTTTTATCGAATAACTCTCTGTTGAGAATACCAGTTCGACTTAACTTCTCCAAGAAACCCTCAACTTTCGTGGAATCCCCCAAAATCGCTTCAACAATACGATATTGATAACCTTGATTTGGGTCAAACGTCGGTTCAAGAACTGCGATTTCTCCCACTAGAAACTTGCTCAGAAAAACTTGAACTAAATGGTCTTTATAGAGTTCTGTTCGCTCTACTTTGGACGATTTCGCCATTATCCTCGACCCAAGTTGGCACTTCGTTGGACTAAGCGCAAATTGCTAACTAATTTCTATCTTAGCTTTTAAGCATTTGCGCGTTTCCCCAGCTGACTATGTTTTGATATCTCTTCAAGTGCTTTGGGATTCTCTAGTACTGATGTGTCGCCTAATTCTTCTGAGAGTATAGCAGCTCTAATCATTCTTCTCAGGATTTTGCCAGATCTTGTTCGGGGCAAGTCGCCAACTAGAACGATGTCTCGTGGTTTGAATGGTTTACCCATGTGCTTCACAACTTCTCCTAGAAGCTCATCTCTGATGGTTTGACCTGAAGTGAAATTGGGTTTCAAGACGACAAAGCACACTATCTCTTCCCCCTTAACTGCATGAGGTAAACCTATGCATGCAGACTCATAGGTTCCAGCGTAATGGTTCAGGATAGATTCAATCTCTGCGGGTCCAATTCTCTTCCCCGCCACTTTGATTACATCGTCAGCTCTTCCGTGGAGAAACCAGAAACCATCCTCGTCTATAGAAGCCCAGTCACCATGATACCACACGTTTGGCCATTTAGACCAATAGGTTTCGATATATCTTTGTGGTTGTTTCCAGAATCCTCGAGTCATTGAAGGAGCTGGTTTCTTACACACCAGATACCCAACCTCTCCTTTTGTGGATTTGCCTTCTTCATCAAACACATCTATATCCATACCAAGTCCTGGACCGCCAAGTGTAGAAGGTTTGAGAGGTGCTATGGGTAGGGGCAGGAGAAAACATCCAAAGATTTCTGTGCCTCCTGAGAGATTTATCATGGGGCATCTTCCTTCACCAACGGTTTTGTGCATCCAATGCCACGCATCGGGATCTATCGGTTCTCCAGTGTTTCCAAGAATTCTCAAACTGCTCAGATCATGTTTCTTGACATAATGCTCCCCATACTTCTTTAACATCCTGTACACAGTCGCTGAACCCCCTAAGATAGTTACTCCGAGTTTCTCGATCATGCTCCAAATTCTATCTGGTTCAGGATAGTCTGGTGCACCCTCAAAAATTAGGTGGGTGCCCCCTAAGTGCTGAACTCCAATCAGTTGCCATGGACCCATCATCCAACCGATGTCTGTAATCCAGAAAAAGACGTCTTCTTCCTTCAGATCAAGGTTGAAATAGACTTCTTTTGAGCTCTGAAGTAAAGCCCCTATTTGAGATATTATAGTTCCTTTCGGTTTCGCTGTTGTGCCAGATGTATAGAGGAGGAGAGCTGGAGTTTCAGAATCGAGAGATTCGGCTTCGCATTCCGTAGATTGTCCTTCGACTAAATCATTCCACCAAATATCCCTATCTTGCTTCAAATTGATGTCAACACCAGCTCTTTTGCAGATTATTACTTTTTCTATGTTGGGTGCAGCTTCTACAGATCTGTCAGCCATTTCTTTTAATGGAATAACTTTACCTCTCCGGTAATATCCGTCAGCGGTCAACAGAACCTTACACTCGGCGTCTTTAAGTCGGCTGGAGCTTGCTTCTGGACTGTACCCAGAAAATATTGGAACTACGATAGCACCGATTTTCAGAATGGCAAAAAAAGAAACCACTGTTTCAGGTAGCATTGGAATATAGAGTCCAACAGTGTCTCCGCGGTTTACACCAAGGCTCTTTAGTCCATTAGCAAATCGGTTAACCTCTCTCTCCAAATCCCAATATGAGTACTTTTTCTCTTCTCCCTTCTCACCAACCCAAATCATAGCTATCTTGTTTTTTCTCCAAGATTTAGAGTGTCTATCTACACAGTTATGAGCGATGTTCAGTTTTCCATTGATAAACCATTTAGCCCATTGAATCCCGTCGGAAGTGTCCAAAACTTTTTCATGATTTTTAAACCACTCGACCTTCAATTCTTGGTTTGCTGCGTTCCAAAACCACTCTATATCTTCCGTAGAATGTTTAATGAGATCTTTATAATCCGTCATCCCATGTTTTTTCATAAATCTCTTGACGTTGCTATTCTCTACTAACTCCTTTCCAGGAAACCATATTTCCTTCAAATCTTCACCCTCACATTTTTTCTATTCATTTACCTAGGTGCACTTTTGTATCGTAAAGAATTCAGCAGATAAATACCTTTAGACATTTCATTTTTCTTCATTATGTTGTATTACATTTTCCCCATAAAGAGAAATGGGTTTCGCTGTAAAACGATTCGTGTGCTGGGGATTTACAACCTTATTCTTTTCTTGTTCTTTAACGTATTTAGTTATAGGACACAATATTTATAAAGTATTACGATACACGAAA
>JAUWDF010000236.1 GCA_030608925.1 Candidatus Bathyarchaeota archaeon
AATAATTAAATAGAAATAGCTTTGAGATAATTCTAAGATGAAAGAACAAGAGAAAAGAATTGTTTTAGATACTTCCGCGTTCATAGCAGGATTGGATCCTCTCTCTATCCAACTAACCCAATACACAGTCCCTGAAGTTGAGAATGAACTTGTACAACACTCGCTACCTTGGACTCGATTCAAAACCGCCGTTGAACTTGAAAAACTGAGAATTATATCTCCTGATCCACATTGTGTTGAAATGGTTAGAGTTTTTTCAAAAAGCATAGGAGATCTTCTGTTCCTTTCAAAAGCAGATAAACAAATTCTGGCATTAGCTCTGGAATTCAAGAACCTCGGACAATATCCTGAAATTATCACTGATGATTATTCCATTCAGAACGTGGCAAACAAAATGGGAATCAAATTCGTGCCTTTGAATACTTTTGGTATACGATTTCGATTTCACTGGAAACTTTACTGCCCAGCGTGCTATCGGAAATACCCTGCGGACTTCACTTCCAAACAATGCAGCATATGTGGAACTACATTGAAACGTAAACCTATCAAGAAAACTCCACTGGAAGACTAATATAATTTTCTTCTTAACTCAGAAGTGGTCGAGTTTCAAGCTTCAGAGGAATAATGATTTCAGACCCATTCCTTTCCACCCTTATTAGGATTGCTTGATCTGGTGTCGTGTATTCTTCAAGGTAGCGTGATATATCATCCCCACTTATCACCTTTGTACCATTAATACCAAGGATTATATCTCCGCTCTGCAAGCCAGCTTTGAAGCCCGGACCTGGGAAGAGCACTTCAACAATGTACCAACCATAAGTAGTAGTTGTACCAATCTCTTGAGCTAACTGATATGTCATATCAGTTCCAGTTACGCCTACCCAAGAATGTGGAAATGTGTCACCCCTGACAAGCCAAGCAATCTCACGTGAAATTGTGTCGGAAGGGATGGCGAAACCAACTCCATATGAGCTTTCAATTATGGCAAAGGTGATGCCTACGACTTGGCCTTTTGAGTTCAGCAGAGGTCCTCCGGAATTTCCTGGATTGATGGGAGCGCTGATTTGTATCACTGACGCTATTGAATATCCACCTGCCTGATCTTCAGGGACTGCTCGTCCGAGTTGACTAACAATCCCTGTAGTCATAGAACCCACCAGCTCATATGGGTTACCAACTGCAATCACAAGATCGCCTACTTTCAGTAGTGAAGAGCTACCGATAGTAAGGGGTATAAACTCCTCAGGGGGCGCATCGACCTCTAAAATGGCAATATCCACATAGGGATCCGAACCAAGAACATTAGCTGAGTATGCACGCCCATTCGTGAAAGTGACTGCGATGCTTGTATGATCTTCAATAACATGAAAATTTGTGATAACGACCATGCGCGCGCGCGCATTACCTGAATAGTTGAAGACAAACCCAGACCCAGCCACTGATCCCTGAGCGGTCTCAGCTCGAACTAGAACGACAGAGTCTTTGACCTCGTCATAGAGTTGAGATAGAGATATGTTGCCCACACTTGTTTCATTGAATTCTCCTAGAAGGTCCGTTAATACTGAGATCTTGGTTTGGAGTGTGGCAACCTTGTTCTCTAGACTTCTGACGTTTCCTGAAGATAATTGATAGGTGTAAATATTACCAATAATGCTGGTAACCACGATAATAGTAATAACTGTTACAGTTAGAAGAGAAGAGTGATTTGAGTGATGTTCATATTCATTAGGCAAGTTTTAGCACCAATTGAAGGGGATTCGTAGATGCTAGCGTTCTTAATTCTTATAAGATTTCCTTCAAGTTATATCATTCCTAGATTTTCCATCTATGGAAGAGAAAATTGTCACCAATTTTGTATAGAACGATCTTTTATAGTTTCTTTCAGCGCCGGGGAGAGGATTTGAACCCCTGAGGGTCGAAACCCACCGGCTTACTGGCCCACTTGAATACTTTAGATCTCGAGGCCGGCGCATTACCGCTCTGCCACCCCGGCTTCAAATAGGTCATTCCCGACACCATATCTAAAAGCGTTTTGCCTAGCTCATAATTAAAAAGCTGAAAACCGCGTTCAGCACTTAGAAATAATAGGAGCCATCAATTACCTTTAAGCTGAAGACAGGGAAGATCGCAATGAATTTAATGAAAAAACTTCAGATCGATCCTACAGTAATACAGCAGAAGATCACGCAGTTTATCAGGGACTATATGAATAAAGCCCAAGCTGAGGGAGTAATTCTTGGTATTTCCGGTGGAGTAGATAGTGCAACAACTGTTGCTCTCTCAGTGGTTGCCCTTGGGCGAACTCGAGTATTAGGTCTTTATATGCCGGAGAAGGAAACTGTATCAGAGCAAGATAAGAAGCATGTGGAATTTCTCGCGAGAAAGTTCAAATTTAAACTTATAACTGTGGATCTAACAGACATTTTAGGTGCTTTTTATAGGAATATGCAGGATTATGATGAAGAAGACAAACTTAGTAGGGGAAACTTGAAAGCTCGAACTCGAATGCTCATTTTATACTACTACGCTAACCACCAAAATCGTATCGTTGTGGGTTCTAGTGACAAAAGCGAAACAATGATGGGTTACTTCACAAAGTGGGGAGATGGAGCGTCTGACATAT